>NZ_JBSFDW010000027.1:0-86939 GCF_053594115.1 Streptomyces sp. NPDC001970
CGAGCAGAAGCCGTCCGTGACGGCATCCTGCCCGCTACACTCCCACCGCTCGACGCTTCCCCAGGTCAAGCCACGAAGTACTGCTGGAGTACTAGTGCTGTGACCACATAGGTTCGCCGGGTTGGTGGTTGTGGCGGTTGGATGTGCGGTGACGTCCGATCCGACTGCGGGGGGTGTGGTGGCCGAGCCTGTCCGTGTGCGCAGGTTGACCGACCAGGAGGGGCAGAAGCTGCAGCAGATCGTGCGCCGGGGCAGCTCCGGTGCCGGGCCCCTTCCGGAACCTCAGCCGGAGAAGCCGACGTGCGCGAGCCGCAAGGGGCCGCGCAGCCCGATCCGCAGGTCCCGCACGCCGGTGGCCGCGAACTCGGCGCGGACGGTGGTGTACTCGTACGGGCCGCCGGTCGCCGTGACGTCGAGCGAGGCGAGGACCGGTCCCCCGGGCAGGGAGAGCTCGACCGTGCCCGCGCCGGCCGCCTCGACGGACACGCCCGTGACGCCGTCGCCGAAGTCGCAGCGAAGGAAGACCAGTTCGCCCGCCTCGCCGTCCGCCGGTGTCACCGCGTCGCCCGACGTCCTGCTGCGGTCGACGATGGTGGTGGCGAGGTGGTCGTCGTAGTCGGCGGCCTCCAGCCCGCGCTCGACGACGGGGCGCGGGCCCGCCGCGGGGCCGTCGATCCGGAGGGTCTCGCTCAGCCGGATGTCCGCGCTGGACGCCCCCACCAGCAGTTCGTACGGGCCCGGCTCGACCCACCAGCGGCCGTGGGCGACATCCCAGAACCCGAGTCTCGCGACGGGGAGTTCGAAGCTCAGTTCCGCCGAGGCGCCGGGCGTCAGGTGGACGCGGCGGTACGCGGCCAGTTGGCGACGCGGGCGGGGGATCGCGGGATCGACGGCCCGGGTGTAGAGCTGGGCGACCTCGTCGGCGGGGACGTCACCCGTGTTGGTGACGGTGAAAGAGATGCGGAGCAGTTCTCCGTCGCGCCGAACCGCAAGGTTCTCGTACGCGAAGGAGGTATACGACAGGCCGTGGCCGAAGGGGAAGAGCGGGGTGCCCTCGAAGTACAGATACGTCTGGCGGCCGCCGATCACGTCGTAGTCCAGGAGGTCCGGCAGGTCGTCGTCCGAGGTGTACCAGGTCTGCGGCAGCCGGCCGGCCGGGGAGACGTCGCCGGCCAGCACGCGGGCGAGTGCCGTGCCCGCCGCCTGGCCGCCGTGCGCGGTCCACAGCAGGGCCGGGAGGTCCTCGTGTCCGACGGCGTACGGGTAGGCGGAGACGAGGGTGAGCGCCGTGCGCGGGTTCGCGGCGCGGGCGGCGCGGAGCAGGCGCTCCTGGTGGGTGGGGAGGCGCAGGGTCGTGCGGTCCTCGGTCTCGCGGCCGTTGATGTGCGGGTCGTTGCCCGCGACCACGATCACCACGTCCGCCGCGTCCGCCGCGCGGCTCACCGCGTCCTCGCCGCGCTCGGTGACCATCACGTCGAAGACTTCCGCGTCCGCGGGGTCTTTTGCGGCAACCTTCACGCCGTCGGCGGCGACAGAGACGTACCGGCCCGTGCTGATGTGCTTGAGGAGGTGGCCGCTCTCGTGGGTCTCGTGCGATTCGAGGCGGAACGTCTCCTGGACGACCCAGCCGCCGGGCTGGTCGGCGGAGGCGCGGACGAAACCGTCCTCGGCGACCGAGAGATAGCGGCCGCCGGCGGCGCGCAGCGTGAGCACGCCGTCGCCCCAGTCGATCAGCGCGAGTTCGGTCCCGGTGGTGTCGGCGGTCAGCGGCGGCAGGTCCGTGCGACCCGCGAGCAGTGCCGGGTCCAGGGCGCCCTCCGCGCCGCGCACCTCGTCGGCCGTCCCTGCGGCCTTGGGGACCGCCAGGTACGTACCGGACGAGGTCCTCAGGCGTACGCGGTCCACGCCTTCCGCGAAGGTCACGCGGTCGGCGCCGAACCGCTCGCACAGGCCCTGCAGAGGGGTCGAGCGGTGCAGCAGCGTGCCGCTGTACCAGTCGAGCTTGCACTCGTCGGCGAGCAGGCCGACCACGGCGACCCGGGTGCCGGCGGGCAGGGGCAGCAGGCCGTCGTTCTTGAGCAGGACGACTGCCTGCTCGGCGGCCTCCTGGGCGAGGGCGCGGTGGGCCGGGGTGTCGAAGTCCTTGGTGCCGGCGTACGGGTCGAGCCCGGGGTCGAACTCGCCGAGCGAGAAACGGACCGACAGCTGGCGGCGTACCGCCGTGTCGATGTCGGCCGCGGACAGCAGTCCGCGCTCCAGCGCGCCACGCACCCGCGCCACGATCGTCGAACTGTCCGTGCCGTGGTCGGTGAAGCTGTCCACTCCGGCCGCCAGCGCCGCCGCGGTCGCCTCTTCGTGCGTGTCGAAGTAGTGCTCGGAGTCGACCAGGTTGGACGGCGCGCCCGCGTCCGAACAGACCAGCAGCTCGCGTTCCGTCCAGGCGCGCAGATGCTCACGCAGGTATGGCGACACGTGGTTGGGGCGTCCGTTGACCAGGTTGTACGCGGGCATCACCCCGGCGACCGCGCCTGCCTCGACCGTCTCGCGGAAGGCGCGCAGGTCGTACTCGTGCAGCACGCGCGGGCGGACCGAGGAGGACGAAGTGTCGCGGTCCGACTCGTTGTTGTGGGCGAGCCAGTGCTTGAGTACGGGGGCGGTGCGCCAGTACGTGGGGTGATCGCCGCGCAGGCCGCGGGCGTAGGCGGTCGCGATGCCCGAAGTCAGCTTCGGGTCCTCGGAGTAGCCCTCCTCGCCCCGGCCCCACAGGGGATGGCGCAGCAAATTCACCGTGGGGGACCAGACGTTGAGGCCGACCCGGGCATCACGGGCGCGCATGGCGCGCGCCTCGGTGGACACCGTCTCGCCGACCCGGCGTACGAGGTCGTCGTTCCAGGTCGCGCCCAACCCCACCGCCTGCGGGAACACGGTCGCCGGACCCATCCAGGCCACGCCGTGCAACGCCTCCTGCCCGGTGCGGAACGCGGCGACGTCCAGCCGCTCCACGGCGGGGGCGAACTGGTGCAGCATCGCGATCCGCTCGTCGAGTGTGAGCCGAGCCAGCAGATCGTCCACGCGCTCGTCGAACGGCAGATGCGGATCGCGGAAGGGCGGCGGATGTGCGGTCACGTGGGAATCCCCTTGCGGTGGAGCGCGGTGAGCGCCGTTGACGGTGGTGGGGGAGCTGGGGGTACGGGCGGCCGGCCCAGGGCGGTGTGTTGAAGCGCTTCGATGCTCTTGTCGTGGAGTGGTGAGTGTCAAGACATGTCACGGCAACAACTCGGCAGACAACGGGTTTTGTGAGTAACGGGCACAGATCCCTGAAGGGATGAGGAATATGGAAACCGACTCTTGTGTGCCCCCCTTGGTTCACTTAACCTCGCAGCAACATCGAAGCGCTTCGACTAAGGGGACCTGCCGCCGGCGGCGCTGTTGTCCCGGCGCAGTCCCCCGAGGACCGAAGGGAACCGCTTCGGCTCAGCCAGTTCCACTCAAGACACCGCAGCCGACGGCCCCACCGCCGGGTGTCCTGGTGCGCCACGAAGGGTTGACGCAATGACGCCGAACGCCGCTTCCGCCTCCTCCGCCCCGAGCCGGAGAAGCTTCCTCGCATCCACGGCGGTCGCCGCTGCAGCGGTGGCCGGGGGGATGCCGCTCCTCGCCGCCTGCAGCGATTCGGACAGCGGGTCGCGCGAGGGGACCACGTCGGGCAAGGCCGCGGATAAGCTGCTCCCGACGTACGTCGCCAGCACGGTCGCCACGCCGGACCTTCCGTCGAAGAACGGCTCGGCGGCCGGATACACCGGCAAGGTAAACCTCTCGGCCCTCTCCACGTCGGTCCCGGACAAGCTCGGCACCGGCGCCGCCCTCAAGGTCATGTCCCCGTTCTGGGGCTCCCCGCCCAAGCCCGGATGCGCCTACTACACGGCACTCGACGCCGCGGCGGGCACCAAGATCACCTGGCAGAACCAGGACGGCAACACCTACGGCCAGAAGCTCGGTGCCGTCCTCGCCTCCAGCTCCATACCCGACATGGTGGTCGTGCCCAGTTGGGAACTGGTCGGCAAGATCTCGAACGCGGTCACCGCGAAGTTCATGGACCTGGGCCCCTACCTGGCGGGCGACAAGGTCAAGAAGTACCCGAACCTGGCCGCGATCCCCTCCGACGCCTGGCGCATGGGCATCTTCGGCGGCGCGCTGCGCGGCATACCGATGCCCTCCGCCACCGCGTCCTTCATCGTGCCCTACTACCGCAAGGACATCTTCGACAAGAAGGGCTACGCCGTACCCAAGTCGCCCGAGGAGTTCCTCAGCTGGGCCAAGGACGTCACCAGCGCCAAGGCCAAGGTCTACGCCTGCGGCGACATGTCCTGGACCTCCGCCGGCATCTTCGGCGTCCGCCCTTCCGGGTCGCTCGGCTGGAACATCGGGGCCGACGGCAAGCTGACGTACCGCATCGAGCAGCCCGAGTACCTCGAGGCCCTGGAGTGGACCCGCAAGCTGTTCGACGCGGGCGTAGTCCATCCCGACGACAAGGCGCGCTCGGGCGACGCGGGCCAGCGGTTCACCGCCGGGCAAATCCTGGTCTTCAACAACGACGTCTCCCACTGGTACGGCAAGACCGCCGAACAGGCCCAGTCCAACCCGGACTTCGAGATCGACGGTATGGACATCTTCGGCGCCGACGGCGGCGACCCGACCCTGTACGCCTCCCAGCCCGCCACCATCTGGTCGCTGATCCGCAAGGGCGCCTCGAAGACGACCGTGGAGAACGCGCTGGCCGCCGCCAACTTCTCGGCCGCGCCCTACGGCACCAAGGAGCGGATGCTCGTCGACTACGGCGTCGAGGGCACCCACTACACGGTCAAGGACGGTGTCCCGGTCAAGACCGACCAGGGCAACACCGAGGTGATCAACGCCTGGGTGATGCTGGCCGCACCGGCCGCCTACTACGCCCACCCCGACTTCCCCGACGTCGGCCGCAAGCAGGTCGAGTGGCAGCAGCGGATGGGTGCCTTCGTGAAGAAGACGTCCACGTACGGCATGAACATCGTCGAGCCGACTCGCTACGCCAACCTCTCCAGTCAGTTCGAGCAGTTGGAGATCGACTACGTGCGCGGCAACAAGAAGCTGTCCGACGTGCAGGCAGCCATCTCCACCTGGAAGTCCTCCGGCGGCGACAAGCTGCGTGACTGGTACAAGCAGCTTCTCGACAAGAACGGCAGCGGCAACTGATGTCTCTCATGGCCGAGAGCAGGGCCGACGGGACCCGTCCCCCCGCGCCCGTCGAGGAACCGACGGCCGCGGTCGCCGCAGCCACGGCGAAGGAGCGGGTGCCGCGCAAGGCGGGCAAGGTCCCCTTGCGGATCCGGCTGCGCCGCGACCGCACGCTCATCCTGATGACGTTGCCCGTCATCGCCCTGCTCCTGCTCTTCAACTACGTCCCGCTGCTCGGCAACGTCGTCGCCTTCCAGGACTATGACCCGTACGTCTCCAACAACGGTGTCACGGCGATCTTCCACAGTCCCTGGGTCGGGGTGGAGCAGTTCTCGCGGATGGTCGACGACCCGCTGTTCTGGAGCGCGGCGAAGAACACCATCGTGCTGTTCGTGCTCCAACTGGTGCTGTTCTTCCCGATCCCCATCGCCCTTGCGCTGCTCATCAACAGCGTGATCCGGCCCCGGGTCCGGGCCGTGGCGCAGGCGATCATGTATCTGCCGCACTTCTTCTCGTGGGTCCTCGTGGTCACCGTGTTCCAGCAGGTCTTCGGCGGTGCGGGCATCATCGCGCAGAGCCTCGAGGACCATGGGTGGAGCGGCTTCGACCTGATGACCGACGCGAGCCTCTTCAAGTACCTGGTCACCGCGCAGGCCGTATGGAAGGACGCCGGCTGGGGGATCATCGTCTTCCTCGCCGCGCTGGCTGCGGTGAGCACCGATCTGTACGAGGCCGCCGCCATGGACGGTGCGGGGCGCTGGCGGCGCATGTGGCACGTGACGCTGCCCGCGCTGCGCCCGGTGATCGCGCTGCTGCTGGTCCTGCGGGTGGGCGACGCGCTGAGCGTCGGGTTCGAGCAGTTCCTGCTCCAGCGGGACGCGGTCGGCGTGGGGGCCAGCGAGGTCCTCGACACGTACGTGTGGAACATGGGTATCCAGAACGGCGACTTCAGCTACGCGGCCGCGGTCGGCCTCGTCAAGGGAGTCATCGGAGTGTGCCTCGTCGTGGGCGCGAACAAGTTCGCGCACCTGCTCGGCGAGCAGGGGGTGTACCAGAAGTGAGCCTCAACACGCAGCTCATCCGCAGCCTCAGGGCTCCCGCCCGCCCCGTGTGGGAGGAGCAGCCCAGCAAGACCGGACTCACCGTGAAAGGCGGCCTCCTCGCGCTCTGCTGCCTGGGGGTGCTCGGTCCGCTGTGGATCGTGATCGTCACCAGCCTCTCTCCCAAACCCGTGATCGACCGGGTCGGCGGCCTCGTCGTGATCCCCCAGGGCATCACCTTCGTCAACTACACGGAGTTGCTCAGCGGCGGCCAGGTCAGCCGGGCGATCGCGGTCTCGGTCGGCGTCACGCTCTTCGGCACACTGTTCTCGATGGCGGTGTCGGTGCTCGCGGCCTACGGCCTGTCCCGGCCGGGCAGTCTGGGCCACCGGTTCCTGCTGATGACCATGATGGCGACCATGTTCTTCGGGGCCGGCCTCATCCCGACGTACCTTCTGGTGCAGTCGCTGGGCCTCACCGACACCTATCTGTCCCTGATCCTGCCCAGCGCTGTCAGCGTCTTCAACATCCTCGTCCTGCGGGCCTTCTTCATGGGGATCTCCCCCGAACTCACCGAGTCCGCCCGCATCGACGGGGCCGGCGACCTGCGCATCCTGCTCACCATCATCATGCCGCTGTCGCGGGCGGTGCTGGCCGTCATCTCCCTGTTCTACGCGGTCGGGTACTGGAGCGCCTGGTTCAACGCCTCGATCTACCTCACCGACCAGCAGATGATGCCGCTGCAGAACGTGCTCATCCAACTGGTCCAGAAGAACACCGAGGCGCCGACCGGCCTCCAGCAGGCGGTCCGAACCGGTCAACTCTCAGCCCTGGGGCTGCAGATGGCTGTCGTGGTCCTTGCCCTGATCCCCGTCGCGATCGCATCCCCCGTCGTCCAGCGGCACTTCAAGAAGGGCATGCTCACGGGGGCCGTCAAGGGCTGAAGCCCGTGGGGGCCGCGGTCGGCTCCTGGCTGCGGGTTGTCCGTGGCCGGTCGCACCCACGCGCCGGAGCCGCATATCGATACAGCCCCGTACCCCTGGTTTCCCACGTCCCCTCTCTCGCAAAGTCGAGGTAAGCCATGAGCACGTCCCGCCTGAGCAGACGAGCCGTCCTTGCCGGGACCGCCACCGCCGCGCTCGCTGCCGTCCCGTCCCTCCCGGGGCGCGCGGCAGCCGCGGAGCCCACGGCCACGTCCGCGCCCGCCTACCGCTGGCGCAACGCCGCCATCGGCGGCACCGGATTCATCACCGGCGTCCTCTTCCACCCCTCCGTGCGCGGCCTCGCCTATGCGCGCACGGACATCGGGGGTGCCTACCGGTGGGACGACGGCGCCGCGCGCTGGACCCCGCTCACCGATCACCTCGGCTGGGACGACTGGAACCTCCTCGGGGTGGAGGCGATGGCCGTCGACCCCGCGTACCCCGACCGCCTCTACCTCGCCCTCGGCACCTACTCCCAGCCCTGGGCCGGCAACGGAGCCGTCCTCCGTTCCGAGGACCGCGGCACCACCTGGACCCGCACCGACCTCACCGTGAAGCTCGGCGCCAACGAGGACGGCCGGGGGACCGGCGAGCGGCTGCTCGTCGATCCGCGGGACAGTGACACGCTGTGGCTCGGCACCCGGCACGACGGACTGCTCAAGTCCACCGACCGGGGCGCCTCCTGGGCGCCCGCCACGGCATTCCCCGCGAACCCCAGCCCCTCCGGACAGGGCGTCACCCTCCTCGTCGCCGCCGGGCGGGCCGTCTACGCCGGACGGGGTGCCGCCGACGGCACCACCGGCTCCGTCAACCTCTACCGCACTGCCGACGGCAAAACCTGGCTCCCCGTCCCCGGTCAGCCCACCGGCAACTCCGCCAAGGTCCCGATCCGCGCCGCCTACGACCGTCACACCCAGGCGCTGTATGTGACGTACGCCAATGCACCCGGGCCCAACGGCCAGTCCGTCGGCAGCGTGTACAAGTTGGCCACCAGCACCGGCAAGTGGACCGACGTCACGCCCGTGAAGCCGGGCGAGACCGACCAGGACGGCTCCACCGACAACTTCGGCTACGGCGGGGTTGCCGTCGGCGCCCGCCGCCCCGGTACCGTCGTCGTCTCCACCAACAACCGCTGGGCCGCCATCGACACGCTCTACCGGTCCACAGACGGCGGGCGCACCTGGACCTCCCTCAAGGACTCCGCCGTCTTCGACGTGTCCGAGACTCCCTTCCTCAAGTGGGGGGGTGACCAGCCCAAGTTCGGCTGGTGGATCCAGGCGGTCGCTCTCGACCCGTACGACTCCTGCCACATCGTCTACGGCACCGGCGCCACCCTCTACGGCACCCGCGACCTCACCCACTGGGCCCCGCAGATCCGCGGCCTGGAGGAGGCGTCCGTGGTCCAGCTGGTCTCGCCCCCGGTCGGGGAGGCGCACCTGCTCAGCGGTTCGCGGGACATCGGCGTGATGTACCACGAGCGGCTCACGGCGTCTCCGTCGCGCGGCATGGCGACGAACCCCGTGTTCGGGTCGGCGACGGGACTCGCGCAGGCCGCGGGCAGGCCGGCGTACGTCGTGCGCACCGGCTGGGGCGATCACGGCAACGGTGCCTACTCGAACGACGGCGGGCAGACCTGGGCGCCCTTCGCGGCCCAGCCCGACATCGCCAAGAGCGCACCGGGGCCGGTCGCCACCAACGCCGACGGCAGCGTGCTGCTGTGGTCCTTCGTGCACTGGGACGGCACGAAGTACGCGGCGCATCGCTCCGCCGACAACGGCACGACCTGGTCCGAGGTCTCCTCCTTCCCGAAGGGCGCTACGCCGGTCGCCGACCCGGTCGACCCGGCGCTCTTCTACGCGTACGACTCCGACACGGGAACGCTGTACGCCAGCACTGACAGTGGCCTTTCCTTCACGGCGCGTACGACCGGTCTGCCCTCCGGCGACAGCCAGTTCAAGCTGGTCGCGGCGCCGGGGCGGTCCGGCGACCTGTGGCTGAGTGTCAAGTGGAACGGGCTCCACCGGTCCACCGACGGCGGCGTCACCTTCACCAAGGTCGACAGCTGCTGGGCCTCGTACACCCTCGGCTTCGGCAAGGCCGCCGACGGCGCCGACTACCCGGCGATCTACCAGGTCGGCGCCACCGAGAACATCACCGCCGTGTACCGCTCCGACGACGCGGCCAAGACCTGGGTGCGGATCAACGACGACGCCCACCAGTGGGGCTGGACCGGCGAGGTCATCATCGGTGACCCGCGCGTGTACGGGCGGGTGTACCTGGCCACCAACGGCCGCGGGATCCAGTACGGGGAGCTCATCTGATGGCCGCGACCGACAAGCCCTCCCTCGCCGACGCCACCCGCGGCCGTCTCCTCTTCGGCGGCGACTACAACCCCGAGCAGTGGCCCGAGGCGACCTGGCACGAGGACGTCCGCCTCATGAAGGACGCCGGCGTCAACTCCGTCACCCTCGGCGTGTTCGCCTGGGCGAAGCTCGAACCCCATCCTGGGGCAAGGGAATTCGGCTGGCTCGACCGGCTCATGGACCTGATGCACGCGGGTGGCATCGGCGTCGTCCTCGCCACCCCCACCGCCTCGCCGCCCCCGTGGATGGGCCGCCTCCACCCCGACACCCTCCCGCGGGACGAGGACGGCCGCACCGAGTGGTGGGGCTCCCGTCAGCACTTCTCGCACTCCAGCGCAACCTACCGGCGCTACGCCGCCGCCATCGCCGAGGACCTCGCCGCCCGCTACGCCGGCCACCCCGCCCTCACCATGTGGCACATCAACAACGAGTACTGCACCTACGACTGGGGCGACGAGTCCGCGGCCGCCTTCCGCCGCTGGCTCCAGGACAAGTACGGCGCGCTCGACGCCCTCAACGAGGCCTGGGGAACCGCCTTCTGGAGCCAGGGCTACGGCGACTGGTACGAGGTCCTGCCGCCCCGCCGCGCGCACTACATGAAGAACCCCACTCAGGTCCTGGACTTCAAGCGGTTCACCTCCGACATGCTCCTGGAGTGCTACCTCGCCGAACGCGACATCGTCGCCCGGCACACCCCGCACATCCCGGTGACGACCAACTTCATGCCGTTCTGGCAGGGCCAGGACGCCTGGACCTGGGCCGAGCAGGAGGACGTGGTCTCGGTCGACAGCTACCCGGACCCGCACGACCCCTTCGGCGGTCAGTACGGGGCGTTGCTCCACGACATGACCCGCTCGCAGGCCCGCGGCGGCCCCTGGATGCTCATGGAGCAGGCGGCCGGGTCGGTCAACTGGCGCGGGGTCAACCGTCCCAGGCCCGCCGGCCTCAACCGGCTCTGGTCCCTGCAGGCAGTGGCGCGCGGCGCCGACGCCATCTGCTACTTCCAGTGGCGGCAGTCCCGGCAGGGCTCGGAGAAATTCCACTCCGGCATGGTCAGTCATGCGGGGGAGCACGGCCGTACCTTCCAGGAGGTCAAGCGAATCGGCGCCGAACTCGCCCTGTTGAGCGAGAAGGTGACGGGCACGAAGGTGGACGCTCCCGAAGTCGCCGTACTCCTCGACTGGAACGCCTGGTGGGCGAGCCGGCAGGACGGGCGGCTCTCCTGCGAAGTCGACTACCCGCAGATCGTCCGCGCCTGGCACCGCGCCCTGTGGGAGGCGCACACCACGGCCGACTTCGCGCACCCCGAGCACGACCTGTCGGCGTACAAGCTGGTCGTCGTCCCGCAGCTGTACGTGATGACGGACGCGGCGATCGACAACCTGACCTTCTACGTCGAGAACGGCGGAACCCTCGTCGCCGGCTTCCAGACCGGTACCGCCGACGAGGACGACCGCGTACGCCCCGGCGGCATGGACGCCCGGCTGCGTGAGCTGTTCGGGATCCGTGTCCTGCACGAGTGGTGGCCGCTGGACGCGGGCGAGACGGTCGACATCGAGGGCTTCCACGGCACCCTGTGGTCCGAGGAGATCGAGGCCGCGGACGGCATCACGGAGACGACGCCCTACAAGGGCGGCGAACTCGACGGTCTCCCCGCCGTCCTGCGCAACGGCCGCGCCTGGTACGTCTCCACCCTCCCCGAGCCGCACGCCCTGCGCACGCTGCTCGCCGGCATCGCCGCCGACGCGGGCGCAGGACCGACCCTCACCGGACTCCCGGCGCGCGTGGAGGCCGTACGCCGGGGAGGGCTGCTGTTCCTGCTCAACCATGGGCGCGACGCCGTCACCGTCCCGGTACCCGGCCGCCACCGCGACCTGCTGACGGGCGCGGACGTCACCGACGGCGTGCAGCTGGGCCGTTACGGAGTCGCCGTACTGGAGGCCGCACCATGACCGGGCCCGTCCACGGAACCTGGGAGCCCGCCCCCGCCGCCCGCTGGGAGGACGCCTTTCTGACCGGCAACGGCCACCATGGCGCCCTTGTGTTCGGGGATCCGAACGACGACCGTGTCATCGTCACCCACCACACCCTCGTCCGGCCCAACGGCGGCGAACACGCCCGGCCACCGCAGCTCGCCGCCGAACTCCCCGACCTCCAAACGCGGTTGCTCGGCGGCGACCCGACCGCCGCCGAGGGCTTCACCGACGGCCGCCCGTTCCAATGGGTGCAGCCGTTCCACCCCGCCTTCCAGGTGCGGCTGCGGCGGCCGTCCGGCGACAGACACGGCTACCGGCGCGACGTCGACTTCGCCACCGGCGTCGTGCGGGCGGCCCGCGGCGAATTCAGCAGCCGCGTCTTCGTCTCCCGCGCCGACGACGTGATCGTGCAGCACGTCACCGCCCCCGCCCTCACCCTCGACGTCTCCCTGGATCACCGGCTCCCCGGCTCGCCCGCCGCGCTGGGCGTCGGCCATGGAACCGTCCTCGTCCCCGAGGGCGCACTGCTCAGCCTGCGCGCCCGCTACCCGGACAGCGACCGCGCCTACACCGGCGTCACCCTGGTCGCCGTCACGGGCGGCAGGACGACGCTCGAGCCCCCCGGCGTGCACATCGAGGGCGCCCAAGCCGTCCTGCTGCTGACCCGGGTGCGCCGGCACACCGGTGAGCTGGACGTCGTCACGGAGGGCCGCGCCCTGCGCGATCTGCTCGCCGTGTCCGACGACCTCCTCGACCGCCACCTGCCCCTGCACCGCACCGCTTACCAGCGCGTCACCCTCGACCTCGCCGCCGACCCGGCCGATCGCGCCCTCCCCGGCTCCGAGCTGCTCCGACGCCCCCACAGCCCGGCCCTCCTCGAACGCCTTTTCGCCGCCGGCCGCTACCACCTCCTGTCCGCCTCCGGTCTGCTCCCGCCCCGGCTGACCGGCCTGTGGACCGGCGACTGGAACACCGCCTGGTCCGGCGCGTTCACCACGAACGCCAACCTCAACCTCCAGACGGCGTCCGCCGCTGCCGCCGCGCTCCCCGAGGTCACCGAGGCCCACGCCGCCCTGATCCACCGGCAGCTTCCGCACTGGCGGGACAACGCCCGCGCTATCTTCGGCGCCCGGGGCATCGCCGCGCCCAGCCACACCGACGGCGAGTCCGGGTACACGTACCACTTCTCCCGCGAATATCCCCTGCATCTATGGACCGCCGGCGCCGACTGGCTGCTCAAACCCCTCGTCGACCACGACGAGACGCGCGGTGAGCGCGACCCGCGCACCGCCGCCGTGCTCGCCGAAGTCGCCCTGTTCTACGAGGATTTCCTCACCCGGAGGGACGCCGACGGCCACCTGGTCGTCGTCCCTTCCTACTCGCCGGAGAACCGGCCCGCGAACGCGAGCTGGGGCGCGATCAACGCGGCCATGGACCTCTCGGCGGCTCGGCACGCCCTGCGCACGGCCGCTGACCACCACCCGGAGCACGCCGACCGCTGGCGCGCCCTGGCCGACCGCCTCCCACCGCACCGCGTCAACGCCGACGGCGCCCTCGCCGAATGGGCCTGGCCGGGCCTGCAGGACAACTACGACCATCGCCACCTCAGCCATCTCTACGGCGTCTGGCCGCTAGACGAGATCAACCCGTACGACACCCCCGACCTGGCCGAGGCGGCCCACCGGGCCCTCGCACTGCGCGGCGCCGAGAACGACTCCGCGCACGGTCATCTGCACCACGCCCTGATCGCGGCCCGGCTCCGGGACGGCGAGCGGGTCGCGCGGGCGGTCACGCATGTCCTGAACGGCGACTTCTTCCACGCCTCCTTGATGAGCGCGCACTACCCGAAGCGCGACGTCTACAACGCCGACGCCGCCCACGCCCTGCCCGCCGTACTGATCGAGATGCTCGTCCAGTCGACGCCCGACCGCCTCGTCCTCCTCCCCGCGCTGCCGACCGGCCTCCCCGCGGGCGAACTCCGTGGGGTGCGCACCCGGTTCGGGGCCGAGCTCGACCTCAGCTGGACGGCCGACAGCGCCACCGCCGTGCTGCGACCGAGCCGCACCCTCCGCGTCGACCTCCGGACTTTCTCCGGCACCCGGCCGCTCGACCTCGTCGCCGGAGAAGACCGCGTCCTCCCTCTGGAGGCGCGGTAATCCCCGCAATTCCCCCCACCCATGGAAGGGACACCATGGCAAGACGCACGCTCGGCAAGGTCACCAAGGCCCTGCTGGCCCCGGCCCTCGCGCTCGGCGCCACCATCGGCCTCGCCTCCGCACCCGCCCACGCCGCCGTCTGGTACTCCTGGGACCAGTGGGGCAATACCAACCTGGGCGGCTACACGCTCTACAACAACATCTGGGGCTCCGGCGCCGGCAGTCAGCTCATCTGGGCCAACTCCGGCACCAACTGGGGCGTCTGGGCCGACCACCCCAACACCGGCGGCATCAAGTCCTACCCCAACTCCAAGAAGGTGATCAACAAGTCGATCACCTCGCTGCGCTCGCTCACCAGCAACTACAACGTCACCGTCCCGTGGTCCGGCGCGTACAACACGTCGTACGACATCTGGGACACCGACCACGATTACGAGATCATGCTCTGGGTGAACTACACCGGGGCGGTCGGCCCGCTGGGCACCTGGCAGGCCACCGTCACCCTCGGCGGCCACACCTGGAACGTCTACAAGGGCAACAACGGCGCCAACGAGGTCTTCTCGTTCCTGCGCACGTCCAACTCCAGCTCCGGCAGCGTCGACATCCTCCCCATCCTGAGGTGGATCAAGGACACCAAGCACTGGATGGGCGACGAGACCATCGGTGACGTGCAGTTCGGCTACGAGATCACCTCCTCGTCCGGCGGTATGGACTTCCGCACCGACAACCTGACGGTCAGCAGCAGCTGACCGGCCGTCCGGGCCGGTCCGCACCTCGGGGGCCGGCCCGGACCCGCAGAACCAACAGCAGCTCGCACCCCCTGGACCGACGACGACCGCTGGCGCGACGAGGACCACCGCGACTACCCGAACCTACGAGAACACCGGATCAGCAGCCCGCGGGCGTGCGCGGCAGCGACACCCGCAGTCCGTCCCCGGCCGTCACGACCGTCCAGCCGGCAGGCGTGACGGACGGGTGAAGGATCTCCGTACGGACCTCATGTCCCGCCATGTCCCTTATGGGCACTCAAAGTTCCGAAGTCTCCCCGCCACGCCGCCACACCGAGACGTACGACGGAGCGTCCGGCACCCGCATCCCAGCTCCACCCACTCGTCCACCCACCCCGGCAGCCCGCTGCGGCCCAGCGGGCCAGAACGGCACGGCTCGCGCGAGATCCCCGCGGATCGTCTTGTAGGTGGCCACCGCGTCCCGCACGCGCCCGATCCGGTGCTCCGAGATCCGACGTCGGGGGAGGGCAGGCCGCCGAGCAGCAGACTGCTGACGGACTGGACGACGAGGGACTCGGCACCGTCCGCCGCATTTGGTGTCGCCGCCATGGCAGCCACCCTTTTTGCAGCCGGCCCCGCGGCCGCCCCCCAACGCCCCAACCTGGAAGAAGTCCAAGGCGGAGGGCAGCGGCCGGAAGCCGAACCGCGTCGGTCGCCATTACCAGCCGGCGCGCGAGCTGATCCAGGACGACCTCGGCCACCGGGACCTCCCCGGCGGCCGAGGTTGTCGTCCCCCGACTGGCGTGCCGCCGCCGCTACTCGGCGATCGGAATCGAGGCTCCGTCCCGCAGGAACAGCGGGATGCGGTCCAGCGGTGCGTCGACGGTGACGATTTCGCCGCCCTCGTACGTCTCACCGGTCCACGCGTCGGTCCACCGGGCACCCGCCGGGAGATACGTCATCCACGTCCTCGCGCCGGACTCCAGAACCGGGGCGACCAGCAGATCCGGCCCGAACATGTACACGTGCTCGAACTGCCAGGCAAGCTCGTCCTGCGGGAACTCCAGGAACAGCGGCCGCATCACCGGCAGGCCCTCCTCGTGGGCCTCCCGCATGACCTTCAGGACGTACGGCTTCAGGCGCTCGCGCAGCCGCACATACTGTTCGAGGATCGCGCCGGTCTCCTCGCCGTACGACCATACCTCGTTGGGACCGCCCGTCATCTCCGGGCCGAGCGGCATGCCCGGGTCGCGGAAGCCGTGCAGGCGCATCAGCGGGGACAGCGCGCCGAACTGGAACCAGCGGACCATCACCTCGCGGTACGCCGGGTCGTCCGGGTCGCCGCCGTGGAAGCCGCCGATGTCGGTGTTCCACCAGGGGATGCCGGAGAGGCCCGTGTTGAGGCCGGCCGCGACCTGGCGACGCAGGGTCGGGAAGTCGGTGCCGATGTCACCGGACCACAGGGCGGCGCCGTAGCGCTGGCTGCCCGCCCACGCCGAGCGGTTGAGGGTGATGATGTCCTCCTCGCCGGCGGCCAGTAGGCCTTCGTAGAAGGTGCGGGCGTTCTCGGCCGGGTAGATGTTGCCGACCTCCAGGCCAGGGCCCGCCCAGTAGCGCAGATTCTCCTGGAAGCCCGGCTTCAGCTCCGGCTCGCAGGCGTCCAGCCAGAAGGCCTTGATGCCGTACGGGATGAGGTAGTTGTCGCGAACGCGCGACCACACGAACGTACGGGCGTCCGGGTTCGTGGAGTCGTAGAAGGCCACCTGAACGGTCGACGCGACCTCCTTGTCCGGCCAGTCGGCGTGCGCCATCGGGCCGTACTGGGTGCCGATGAAGTAGCCGCGCTGTTCCATGACCGGGTGGTTCTCCGACAGCGGGGAGACCGACGGCCACACGGAGACGACGAGCTTGATGCCGAGCTCGTCCAGCTCGCGGACCATCGCCGCCGGGTCCGGCCACTCCCTCGGGTCGAACTTCCACTCGCCCAGATGCGTCCAGTGGAAGAAGTCGCAGACGATCGCGGAGATCGGCAGGCCGCGCCGCTTGTACTCCCGTGCCACGGCCAGCAGTTCGTCCTGGGTGCGATAGCGCAGCTTGCACTGCCAGAAGCCGGCGGCCCACTCGGGCAGCATGGGCGTGCGGCCCGCCACGGCGCTGTAGCGGCGCTGGGCGTCGGCAGGGGTGCCCGCCGTGATCCAGTAGTCGATCTGGCGGGCGGAGTCGGCGACCCAGCGGGTGCCGTTGTCCGCCAGCTCGACGCGGCCGATCGCGGGGCTGTTCCACAGCAGCGTGTAACCACGGCTGGAGGTGAGCACCGGAATGGTCACCTCGGCGTTGCGCTGCACCAGGTCCAGGACGGCGCCCTTCTGGTCCAGCCGCCCGTGCTGGTGCTGGCCGAGGCCGTAGAGCTTCTCGCCCTCGTACGCACAGAAGCGCTGCTCCAGGCGGTGGTGGCCGTTGCCGGTCGGCGTGTACAGACGCGGGCCCGGCCACCAGAAGTGGGCCCGTTCCTCGGTGAGCAGTTCGGTGCCGTCGTCGGTGCGGACGAACCGGATCAGGCCCTCCGAACTGACCAGGACGGTGATCGCGCCTACGGTCAACTGCCCCTGGACTTCCTCAATCTTGACCGTCGAGGCGGGGGCGGTCTGCGGGTCCTCGAGGAGCGCGCCGGGCAGTCCCTCGAGGACCGGGCCGCCGAGCCGGGCCCGTACACGGACCGCGTCCGGGCCCCAGGGCTCGATGCGTACGATCTCCTGGCGGCCGGTCCACTCCAGCGCGCCGTCGCGTTCGTGGAATGTGCCAAGGGTGGGCGACGACTGGGCCAGGCTGGGCGAGTTCTCTCCGGGCTGGTTCGCGCCCGACTGGTTCACGGCAGGCAGATTCACGCGGGTGCTCCTGACGGAGTGGTGTATCGACTGGTGTGGTGACAGGTCCGGTCCGGCGGGATCCGTGCCGGGGGAGGGACAAAGGCGCCCGGGTGCCCGGGGTGGGGCAGAGGGCGCCGGGCCGGCGTACGGCCCTGCGCAGGGCGGAGCACCGCGGCTCAGCTCTCGCCCGCCCGGGCCGGGCCGGAACTGGCCCGCACGGTCAGTTCCGGCGGGAGCAGCACAACCTCGTCCGTGTCACAGCCCTTGAGCTTGGCGACCAGGAGTTCCACGGCGCGCCGGCCCATCTCCTGGGCGGGGATGGCCACCGAGGTGAGACGTAGCGAGGCCTGTGTGGCGAGCTCGTCCGGGCAGATCGCGACCACCGACACGTCCTCGGGGACCGCTCGGCCCTGCTGACGCAGCAGCGCGAGCAGCGGCTCGACCGCGGACTCGTTCTGCACGACGAACCCTGTGGTTGCCGGGCGCTCGTCGAAGATCCGGGCCAGGGTCACGGACATCGCGTCGTAGCCGCCCTCGCAGGGCCGGTGCAGCACACGCACCCCGAGCTCGCGGGAGCGGGAGCGCACGCCGTCCAGGGTGCGCTCCGCGAAGCCCGTGTGCCGCTCGTACACCGCGGGGGCTTCGCCGACGACAGCGATGTCACGGTGGCCGAACGTGGCCAGGTGTTCGACACACAGAGCGCCGGTCGCGGTGAAGTCGAGGTCGACGCAGGTGAGACCGGACGTGTCGGCGGGCAGCCCGATGAGCACGGACGGCTGGTCGGTGCTGCGCAGCAACGGCAGCCGCTCGTCGTGGAGTTCGACGTCCATCATGATCATCGCCTCGGCGAGCCCGCTGCCGGTGACGCGTCGGACCGCGTCGGGTCCTTCCTCGCCGGTGAGCAGCAGCACGTCGTATCCGTGCGCGCGGGCCGTGGTCGCCACCGCGATGGCGATCTGCATCATCACGGGCATATACATGTCGGTGCGCAGCGGAATCATCAGTGCGATGATGTTCGACCGGCTGCTGGCCAGGGCCCGGGCCCCTGCGTTGGGATGGTAGCCGAGCTCCGCGATGCTCCGCTCGACCCGCTGTCGGGTGTCCGCGGAGATGGACCGCTTGCCGCTGAGGACATAGCTCACCGTGCTGGCCGAGACTCCGGCGTGCTGGGCAACCTCGGCAAGGGTGACCATCCAGCTCTCTCCAAGCGTGATTGAAGCGCTTCGACTATGCTTCGACGTTGTTCATCGAAGGGACTTCGCGAAGGCCCTGCTGCGGGTAATAAGGGTTGAGATGATCCGACAGTAGCCTCACGGCGTGGGGGTGTCCATAGCTCGTTGAAGCGCTTCGACATGAGTCGTCGACGGGGTAACACCAGGGCCTCGGGTCGCCGGTTCGCCGCAACGCGGGCACTGGCAGGAGGGGGCCAGTGGGACACCGGGCGACACGCGGGGAGACGGCGCGTCAACCTTCCGGCGCGCGCGGCCCCGCTCGAAGCGGGCACGCGCACCCGGTCCGCCGGCCCAATCCGGCGCGACCGGGCGCTGCGGCACACCCCGGAACTTCCGGACGGCGTGCACGTGGGGTCCGACTGGCACACCGTCAGGCAAGTCAGCCATCGGTCAGCTCCTGTACCACGCCCTGTACGCCGCCCACACCTTCACCTTCGGAACGTGGTTGGTGTGCCGGGGAGGACACACGTGGTGTGCGATTGCTTCCGCGTGGTCGCCCGGTTGCCGGGATCCGGTGGACGCATCCCGGCAACCGGGCTCAGGACCGATCGGTCAGGAGGCCGTGCCGGTCACGGATGTTCCCGACTTGGTCACGTGGTACGTGACGGTGGCGCCGCTGTAGAAGTGGAAGGTCAGCTTCACCGGTTCACTGTCGCGGAGTGCGTCCAGGAAGTCGGAGATCAGGATGATCGTGCCGTTCGGGTAGTCCGGCGAGAAGGCCCGGTTGAACTCCTGGAAGGGAGTCCAGTCGGTCGGGCCGGCGTTGCTGCCGTCAGCGTACTTGGCTTCCATGGTCGCCAGTACGTCACCGCGGTACTGCGTGGGGATGGTGAACGAACCGGTCCCTGTTGCGTTCGACAGCACGGGACGGTCGTACGTGACGACGTCGATCTGCCAGGGCAGCCCGCGGGAGAACCGGGCCTGGAGGGTTGCGTTGACGCCGTAGGAACGGTCGCCGGTGAGCCGGGTCAGCGCCGCGGCCGTGAGGGTGAGCCGGTTGCCGGAGAGGGTGTAGTCCCGTCCCGAGACCAGCTTGGTGGCGCCCTGCCACAGGCCCCGGAAGCTGGTGCCGTTCAGGTTGAGCATGAGCGTCTGGGCTGTGATGGGGCTCGACTTCGGTACGAAGACCTTGTCGAAGGAGGCGGTACCCGAGCGGGTGGTCCAGCTCGACTTGATCCAGGCGAACAGGGCGGGGTCCCGCCACTGCAGGGTGGCGCGGTTCAGGTAGGCGAAGGGGTCCCACAGGGCGGTGGTGACCCCGGCGACGCGCGCCGCGTGACCGACGTGCTCGAAGTACTTCAGCGCCTCACCCCGCTCGACGCGGTCGGGGTGGTGGTGGTCGGGCCAGCTGAGCAGACCGTACTCGCCGAGGTAGACGGGGATGCCCTTGGCGACGAACGAGTCGTGCATGCGGGCGAAGGCGTCGTCCAGGTCCTTCTGGGCGGCGGCGTCGTAGTGGGTACCGCCCGCGATGTTTACGCTGAACGGGTACCAGCTGTAGTAGTGCACGGTGGCGACCAGGTTGGGGTCGTTCAGCGAGTCGATCGTGGTGGACAGGGCGTCCATGAAGGGCTGGGAGGAGTTGCAGAACTCTGTGGGCAGCACCAGCAGGCGGTCGGCGTTCCCGCCGCCCGAGGAGCGGACGATGGAGTGGAAGGAGGTGTTCAGCTCTCTGAGGAGCTCGGTCTTCCGCTCGGCCGTGGCGTCGTCGAAGCCCGGCTCGTTGATGCTCTCGAAGAGCAGGGTGCGCGGCTCGTCCCGGAACGTCGCCGAGATCTGGGTCCACAGGGCGTTGAAGCGGGTGAGCACGTTGTCGTGGTCGGCGGGCATCTTCGCGACCCACTGCCACGAGTCGTGGTGGACGTTGAGCACGACGTAGAGGCCCTCGTCGAGCGCCCAGTCGACCACCTGCTCGACGCGGTCCATGAACGCGGCGTCGACGGTGTAGGGAGCGGTGGCGGACTGACGGTCGGTCCAGGTCACCGGTATGCGGACGCTGCGGAAGCCCTCTGCGCGAATGGTCTTGAAAAGGTCTCTGGTGACCAGCGGGTTGCCCCAGGACGTCTCGTCCGGAATGGCGTCCAGGGTGTTGCCCAGGTTCCAGCTGGGCTGCATCGCCACGACGGCGTCCATGGCGTTGCCCGGAACACTGACCGTCGACCGCGACGGTTCCCCGGTGCCGTCGGGTGCGGCAAACGTGGTGCCGCCGGACAGCCCCAGCATGACGACCAGCGCCAGCAGCAGGGCGGCCAGGCGTCCGGATCCGCGGCTTCGATGGTGCGTGGGTGGCGGTGTGGTTTTCACGTGCTGTCCCCTTCTCGGTCGGTCGTGCGGGATGGCTCGATCGGTGGTCCGGAAGAGGGCAAAAGCCGCCTCATGGTGCGAGCGCTTCGTAGTCGAACCAGTCGAAGTGGACGGTGCCTTCGGCGGCGTACATGCCGATGACCCGGCCGGTGAAGCCGCCGGCCACTTCGGTCGACAGGTAGCGGCCGTCGAGCGTCGCGAGCTCGGTGAACGTGCCGTCCGGTTCCCCGATGCCGAGGGAGACGACGTCGGGTCCGGTGCGCGCGTCGTGCGCAGCCGGCGGTTCGGTGATGTTGATGCCGAGGACCACCGCCGGCCCGGTGGGCAGGGGCTTGGAGGCCACGACGGTGCGCAACGAGCCGACGCGCGCGATCACCCGGACGTCCGTGGCGGATGCCTCGATCTCGTAGTGGTGCCGCTCGTCGAGGCGGATGGCGAGGCCGCCGCGTCCCGATGCGGGGTCGACCAGGGTGCGCGCCCGGCACGACAAGTGCTGCTGGCGCCGGCCGGCGAACACGACGTCCCGTTCGTCCAGGGAGCCGCCGCGAGCCCGGAGCGTCAGCCATCCGGAGCGCTCCTTGGTGCTGTAGTGCTCGGCGGGGCGGTCACGGGGGGAGATCCAGGACGGTCGCACTTCGTTGAGGTCGAAGTCGTCCCGGGAAGCCTCGACGGGGCCGGGGAGGAGCGGCCATCCGGGAGCGGGCGCCTCCAGTGGCACCTCGCCGACGACCGGCCAGCCGTCCGCCCAGGTCACGGGTGCGAGGAACGTTTCGCGGCCGAGGACGTGCCAGCCCGGGGTGCCGCCGCGTGGCCGTACGCCGAGCAGCACCATCCACCAGGAGTCGTCGGGGGCCTGCACGAGGTCGGCGTGGCCGGTGTTCTGGATGGGGTGGTCGGTGCTTCGGTGGGTGAGGATCGGATTGGCCGGGCACGGCTCGAACGGTCCGGTGGGCGTACGCCCGCGGGCGATCGAGACACCGTGGCCGCGCTCGGTGCCGCCTTCGGCCATGAGCAGGTACCAGTAGTCGCCGATCCGGTACAGGTGCGGCGCCTCCGGGGCCTTGGCACCGGGCGTGCCGGACCAGAGCCTGTGCGGTGGCCCGTACGTCTCCCCGGTGGACGGGTCGATACGGACCTGCGACACCCCGGCGACCGTGCACCAGCACGTGCCGTCCTCGTCCCAGGCCAGGTCGGGATCGATGCCGGGCACCCCCGGGGCCCGGACGGGATCCGACCACGGTCCGGCGGGGTCGGTGGCCGTGACGATCAGGTTGCCGCCGCGCTCTCTCACATCGGTGACGATCAGCCAGAAGCGGCCGTCGTGATGGCGCAGGGTGGGGGCGTAGATCCCCGCGGAGGACGGCAGATCCGCGGGCAGGCACAGTTGGCTCGGCCGGTCGAGGGCGTTGCCGATCTGTGTCCAGTGGACCAGGTCGCGGCTGTGGAAGAGGGGGACGCCGGGGAAGTACTCGAAGCTGGAGCACGCGAGGTAGTAGTCGTCGCCGACCCGGCAGATGCTGGGGTCGGGGTAGAAGCCGGGGATCACGGGGTTGGCGAACGTGCTGTCCGCCTGGTGCTGGTGGGGCACCCGCTCTGTCCTTTCGTCGGATGAGGCGTTGTGCCGGCGGCTCATGAAGCGTCCGGCACGATGGGGGCGATGCGGAGCAGTACGGCGGACGGCGCGATGGGCAGCGTCAGCGTCAGCTCGGCCGGGCCCGCGTTCCAGACAGGGGCGGCCCGACTGACGGAGGGATAGAGCACATCGACACGGGCCGCGCTCCCCCGCAGGTGGGGTATTCGGAGGGTCGTGGCGGCTTCGGCACCGGGGCGGCGCCAGGCGGCGACGTAGGTGGTGGCGGGGGTCTGCAGGGCCAGGGCAAGCCACGGGTCGTCCCAGGCCGGCAGGCCGAGCGGCCAGGAGGGCACGGCCTGCGGCAGGCCGGCGCGGATGGTCTTGTACACGGCGACGGCCTCGTGGACGAGGGCGCGGGCTTCGGGCCGCAGTTCCGGGATACGGCCGGAGAGGTGGATGCGGCCGAGGAGTGCGTTGGTCATCGTGAAAGCCACCTCGTCGAGGGAGTCCTCCGGCTGCGGGTAGGCCCATACGGCGCCCTGCTCCGGGGTGACGGCAGTGGGTGCGGAAGCCGCGATGGGCGCGTAGAGCCGCATGTCCTGCTGGTCGCTGGTGGACTGCAACTGCAGCCGCGAGAGCAGGGCGTGGTCCCACCGCATACCGCCGGAGGAGCAGTTCTCCACCACCAGGTGAGGGTGGCGGTCGAGGATGCCGTCGAGCCAGTCGAGGTGGGCGCGGTTGTGGCCGAGCAGCCCGGCCGCGGGCGCCTCGCCAGGGTGGCTGCTGGTGCCGGAGCCGGGGTCGATGTTGTGGTCGAGTTTGAGATAGCCGACACCCCATTCGCCGACCAGGCGGTCCACCACGTGGTCGAGGTGGGCGCGAGCTGCAGGGTGACGCAGGTCCAGGTGGTGCCGGCCCACCTCGGTGACGCGCACGCCGTCGCGTCGGAAGAACGCCTCCTCGGGCAACGACTTGGCCACGGGGCTGTGCACACCGACCACTTCCGGCTCCAGCCACAGGCCGGGGACCATGCCGCGTTCGCGGATGCGGTCCAGCACCTCGTGGATGCCACGTTCTTCGGGGAAACGGGAGGCTGCCGGTTCCCAGGCGCCCACCGAGGTCCACCAGCCGCCGTCACCGTCGTCGTACCAGCCTGCGTCGATCACGAAGTACTCCGCGCCGGCCTCGGCCGCCGCGTCGATCAGTGGCAGGAGTTTGTCGGTGGTGGGGTCTCCCATCAGGCAGTTCATGTAGTCGTTGAAGATGACGGGCAGGCGCCGGTGGTCGGCGTGCGGGCGGCGCGTCGCTCGGCGGTAGCGGGTCAGCGCGGCGAAGGCCGCATCGGGTCCGCCGTCGGCGCCGAAGGCGAGCGCGGCGGGTACCGTGCGGAAGGCGCCGCCGGGCTTCAGGGCGTGGCGCCAGCCGTGGTGGGTGTCACCGGGGCCGAACAGCGCCAGATACACGGCGTCGTCACGTTCGCCGCACTCCCAGCGCCAGCCGCCGCCGTTGTGCTCGATCTGCCACACCCAGGTCCGGCCCGTGCGGCGGTCGGTCAGTCCGCCCATGGGCAGGCGTCCGCAGCTGGACCAGGTGCCTTGCCCGGTCTGGGCGAAGCCTCCCTTGCCGTTGGGGTAGCGGACCCGTCCGCTGAGGACGGGCGAGGTCAGGCGCATGGGCCTGCGCTGCCAACGGCACTCGGCCAGCCAGTCGTTCTCCGCCCACAGCAGGTCCGCGGCGTCGATGGCGGCCGGACCTTCCGTGGTCAGGCAGCCCGCTACGAGACTGCTGACGGACTCCAGATGCAGCGTGCGATCCCCCTCGTTGCGCAGGGTCACCTCGCTGCGGAGCGCGGGCACGCCGTCCGGTGACCGATAGACCACCTCGGCCACCAACCCCGTCCCGGGATCGTGGAGTTCGATGGTCAGCACATGCCAGTCACCCGAGCGCACCGCGCTGTGTCCGCGGTGGCGGAGCCGTGCGCCGATCGCCGTGTCGATGAGGCGGCTGCCCGACCAGTCGCGGCCGTGACCCGCGGCCGTCACCTCGACCAGGGGCAGTGGTGTGCGGGGACCGCCGGCCGTCTCGCCGGGCAGGGCGAGGCGCGTCAGACGGACCGTGTCCTCGTCGCCGAGAGCGATGTCGACTTCCAGGGCATGGTGGCCCCAAGAGAGGGTCCGCTGTTCCGTGGTCATGGTGGCCTTCCGTGTCAGGGCCTGCGCAGCACCGCACAGCCGCCGGGCGGCAGTTCGTGTGCGGTGGTGGCGGTGAGCGGTCGTGGGCCGGGTCCGGCAGGGGCACGGCGTCGGCACGGTGGTTGATCAGGACGTGCCGGCGGCGTTCGTCAGGTGCGTGGCGGGTGACGGCTTCGACACCGGTCGGCAGACCTGGTACGTCCGGTTGGACGCCGGCCTCCTTCAGCAGCCGGCCGACCAGAGCGCGGTAGTCGGTGTCGTCGAGGCGGGTGGAGAGGTACCAGCCTTGTCCGGTGCCGAAGCGGTGCCGGGTGAGCGCGGGGCTGCCCGCGAGCATGCCGTGGGTGTAGGTGGCGAGCGTCTCGGCGCCCTCGGAGCGAAGGGACTCGCTCCAGGTGGTGCTGTGCGTGCCGTCGGACAGAACGATCCGCTCGCTGCGCCGCAACGGGCGGTACTCCTCGACCCGGACACCCAGCGCCTCGCGCAGCGGCTGGGCGGGGTAGCCGCCGAGGGTGGGAGGCGGTCGTCGACGAACCCGGCCGCATGGTGGACCAGCAGGGTCCCACCGCCGATGACATCGCTGAGGCGATGCGACGGGAAGCGTCGCGGTAGGCGGGGGCGGCAAGGTAGTAGGTGTCCCGGCTGCCGTGGGTGAGGCACCGGCAGCGCGTCGGGGTGAACCAGGGCGGCGGCGAGGCGGTCGGGGTGGCGAGGTCGACGGCCACCCCGTTCGCGTGCAGTCGGTCCAGGTGGGCGTCGGGTGATGTCGTAGCGCCCCTCCTCCGGCTCAACTCGTGACTCATGGCGGCGGCCCTTCCCCTTTGGAGTGTCGAAGCGCTTCACCTGAAAGGCGAAGGTAACGACGTGTTTCGAGCGAAACAAGGAGCAGGGACAAAGAGAGTTTGTTCGTTCCTGGCCATTGACAGCTCAGCAGAGGGAAGTCCCAGCGTCGATGCGCTTCGACAATGGTCGTGCTGTCGACTTCACAGTGACCTGAGACCCGAGTTCACAACCGCCGTCCGCGCCCAGCCTGTCGAGGGGTTTGATTCCGTGCGTTCTCCGTCCCTGGCCACCGCCGACCGGCCACCCTTCCGCGACCCCGCGCTAGCGATCCACAAGCGTGTCGACGATCTGCTGGAACGGCTCACACTCGATGAGCGGCTCGCCATGCTGCATCAGTACGCGCCGGCGGTGCCACGCCTGGGCATCGCCTCCTTCCGGATCGGTACCGAGGCGTTGCACGGCGTCGCCCGGCGCGGCGTGGCGACGGTCTTCCCGCAGGCCGTGGGGCTCGGCGCGACCTGGGACGAGGATCGGGTGCACCAGGTCGCGGCGGCCGTCTCGGCCGAACTGCGTGCCTTCCACCGGCACCGTCCGCCCGCGGCGGGCCCGGGCACCAACAGCCTGCAGGCATTGGCACCCGTGCTGAACCTGCTGCGCGACCCGCGATGGGGGCGCAACGAGGAGGGCTGCTCCGAGGATCCGCTGCACACCTGCCGCCTCGGCACGGCCTACTGCCGCGGCCTGACGGGCAACGATCCGGCCTCGGGTGGTCCACCTCACCGACCAGCAGGAACGCATCGTGCGATGCATCCGGGAGTGGATCACGGAGCGCGGGGAGGCGCCGACCGTCGTGGAGATCGGCCGGGAGGTCGGGCTGCGCAGCCGGGCGTCCGTCCACGAGCAGCTGGTGAAGATCGAGGAGAAGGGCGCCATTGTCCGCGAGCCCGGACGCGCGCGGCATCCGGCTCGCGAGGTGAGCGTCAAGCGGGGGTGCGCGTTAGGCCGGAGCCTCACATGAGACCGGCCCTGCCCCTACTCTGGCAGTGACGAAGCTGCTAGCTAAGGCCGTCACTCCAGGCCAGCGGTACCACTTCACCGTCCGCCTGGCAAACACCGGCGCCCGCCCCATCTCCCTGCACCCCTGCCCGCGTTACCGCGTCCAAATGGCGAAACTAGTAGAAAGCGGATACCTCAACTGCGCCGGGGCCCCCGACGCCATTCCCCCAGGGACCCACCTGGACTTCGCCATGCAGATCGGCACCCTCTCCTCCCCGTATGGACCGGCCGCCGACCTGACCTGGCACCTGGGCAGCGAAGGAACCGAAGGAGCCGGCGCCACCGTCCGCGTACCCATCAAAGAGAGTTGACCCCGCCGTTTCGGTTGAGATGAGGCCGGAAGCGGGGAGGAAATACGAAAGTGTCTTCTGAGCTGGGACGATGAACCTTCTCGAGGGGTTCTGTCGGTCCAAGCGGAGGGCACTTTCTGCGTGCAGGGTATCGAGAACACGAGCTGCGGGATCGACTCGATCCTCCGGCGGGCGTAGGGTGCGGCGGCGCGGGCACCCTCGCATAGGCTGGCCGTCTCATCCGACGCGCCGCGACGAGGATCAGCCCATGCGCAGCAGCACCAGGATCCGCCTGATCGAGCCCACCGACGCCGCCCCGATAGCCGCGCATCGGGTGCGGGACTTCGAGGCTTTCCGGCCGTGGGAACCGGCCCAGCCGGCCGACTTCTTCACCACGGAGGGCCAGGCGGAGCGGATCGACAGCCTGCTGGCCGGATACCGGGCCGGCTCGGTCTGGCCGGGCGTGGTGCTCGCCGACGACCAGGTGATCGGGCAGGTCACCGTTGGAGGCATCCTGCCGCAGCCGCACCTGCGCCGCGGCTCCGTCGGATACTGGATCGCCAGCGTCGCCCAGAATCAAGGGCACGCCGGGCACGCCGTCGGGCTTGTACTCCGGGTGATGACGGACGAACTCGGGTTGCACCGCGCCGAGGCGTCCACCAATCTGGAGAATCTGCCGTCGCAGCGGGTGCTGCGCCGCAACGGGTTCAGCCCGTACGGCGTCGCGCACTCCTCGATCTTTCTCGACGGGAGCTGGCGGGACGGGCTGCTGTGGGAGCGGGTCCTCGGCGACTAGCCTCGCCGTTTCGGTTGAGATGAGGCCGGAAGCGGGGAGGGAATACGGAAGTGCCTTCTGAGCTGGGACGATGAACCTTGTCGAGAAACGTCGCTACCGACTGCTACACGTTGCCGCCCGCCTCACCCGCGGTGGACGCCGCCTCCGCCTGCGGATCTCGGCGACCTGGCCCTGGAGACACGAACTGGCCACGGCTTTCCACCGCCTTGCCGCACTGCCCCGACCGATTGACTGACCTGCGGCCCCCCGGGCCCACCCACGATCCGACGGACCCGGAGAACCCGACCATTGCGCCGGGACTCCACCATGCCCAGGCAACAGAATCGCCTCGATCACCCAACAGTTGATGATCAACGCAGCCGCCTCAGCCCAACCGAAACGGCGAGGCTTACCAACTTCATTAGTTATCCCTAGTGTTGTGCATGTATGGTCGCGTGCGTGGAGTTGCTGCGTATGTCCAAGGCTGCGAAGCGTCTCGGGATACACCCGATGACGCTTGGCCAGTGGGCGTTGGACGGCAAGATCCCGTTCACGTGGGTCGGCCGTGAGCGCCGTTTCTCCTCCGTGGACGTGGAGAACATGAAGCGTGGTAGCGACTCCTCAACCGCCCGTCTGCGCCTGGAGTTGCTGTAGGTGCGCGTGTCCGGCTCGTCCGGGCAGGAGTCCTCTCTGGGGGCACAGGAGGCCGAACTGCGGGCCACCTCGACCGGTGAGATCGTCAAGGTCGTCCGGGACCGTGGCTCGGGCCTGAAGGAGAACCGGCCGGGTCTCAACCGGGTGTTGGCGATGGTGTCGGACGGCTCGGTGACCGTGGTCCGCGTCACCCATGAGGATCGGCTGGCCCGCTTCGGGGTGGGCTGGCTGAAGCGGCTGTTCGCCGTGTACGGGGTCACTGTGGAGGTGCTGCACCCGAAGAAGCTCGGGGGCCGGGTCGAACTCCTCGAAGACTTCGTCTCCCTGGTGACGACGTTCGCCGGGCGCCTGTACGGGATGCGCAGTGCGGAGAACCGCAAGCGGTTGCTGGCCGAGTCCGGCCAGTGCAACGACGAGGGCCGTGCCACGTGAGCCGGAAACTGCCGCTCGCCGACGGCGAGACCTCCCGCACCGCATGCGCCCGCGCCCTCATCCGATCGGGCGTGGACGAGGAGACCGGCGAACTCCTCACCGCCAGGGCCCTGGCCGAACGCGCGGGCTGGTGCACCGAGCTGGTAGCCGGCATGTCCGGCACGCTTCTGGCCGAGCACTGGAACACCACCGACGTGGACACGCTCGCCTCCGGCCAGGATGCGGGCGGCAGGAAGCTGCCGTCGAACGCCTGGATGGCGCTGCGCCGCCTCGGCTGGACCGCCGCCTTCGAGGCGAAGGTGAACGACCGGATCGTACGCATGGCCCAGGAACAGGCCGGGCGTGCGCTGCGGTCGGTCAAGTGGCGCGCCGACCTGCTGGCCGGAGTCCTGGCGGCCTGGCCCGCCGACCCGAAGAAGCGCACCCCGCAGGAGTGGGAGCGAGTGCGCGCCGCGATACCGGGCGGCGAGTACCTGCCATCCAGCATCATCCGCTCCCGCACCCGTCAGATCATCTCCTTCGAGCGCAAACACGGCCGTCTCCCGGCCGACGTGTTCGAGCTGGAGCCCACCCCGCGTGTGCCGCGCATGCTGCTCCTCGCCGCCTGCGACGGGCAGCAGGCCACCATCGAACGATCCGCCACGGAGCCGACGAAGGCCCTGCTGCGTTTACAGCTCCCCACCCGGCCCGACCCACAGGCATACCGTGACTGGACCTGGGTCGAGTGCCCCATCACGCTGCCGCCCACGGTCCCGGCGAACGCGGTAATCCACCTGCCCACCCTGCGCATCACAGACCGGAAGGTGCGCGCTAACCTCGCCTACACCCACCCGGTCCCGAAAGCCCAGCGCACCGGCCACACCGTGGCCTTGGGCGTGGACTGGGGCCTCAACACCCTCCTCAGCGAGGGTGCTGCCCGGCTCCACCAAGACGGGCGGATCACCGCCCTCGGGGCAGGCGCCCAGTTCCGGGCCGCCGGGGTGCTCGCCAAGCAGTACCGGCTGCGCCGCATCTCCGAGCGCCTGCACGCCAAGACCGACCACTACGCCCGGCTCGCCGACAACACCTTGGACGGCAAGGCCGCCACCTTGGCGGAGGAGATCCGCCGCGTCTGCGAGCGTCGCTCCAACCTCAACGACGCGTTGGCGTGGGCCGCCGCCCGCTGGGCCGTCGATCAGGCCGTTGCTGCCGGGGCCACGGTCATCTACCTGGAAGACCTGCGGTCGATGGAAGCCGGGGGCATGGGCCGCACCCAGAACACCCGCCTGTCGCAGACTGTGCGCGGGCAGATCGCCGACCGCATGCGGCACCTCGCCGCCGAAGTCGGCATCGCCGTGGTCACCGTTCCACCGCGCAACACCTCCAAGCACTGCCCCTGCTGCTTGACGCCGCTCCGCCACCGCAAGGCACCGGACCGGCCCACCGTGTCCGGCTGGAAGTGGGCCATCTGCCCCGGCTGCGGCTGGCAGGGTGACCGAGACCAGGGCGCTTGGCGGCGTATCGCTGCACGCGGCCTCTCGCACCAGGCCAAGACCGTTGCGGACCGCGCCAGCGGCGCCATGGTGATCCGCGCCGTGGTGGACACCATGGAGGCCAAGGCCGTCATCACGGCCGCCCCGAAGACCAGCCGGACGGACCGGTCGAAGACCGGCCCCACCCGGCCGCGAACCAACCGCCTCACGCCCAGGCGACGTGAGGTTCCCTCCCCAGCACGGCCTTCCGGTCGTACTGACAAGCGTCCGGAGGGACACGCACCAACGGGCCGGACCCGGCTGCCCCGCGCAGCCCACCGGCACCAGGGCGTGACCACGATCAGCACACCCACCAACCGGCACAAGCCGCGAGGGGCAGCACTGGGCGCGGGATTCCATCTCCACGCTCATGCTGCCCCGCCCAGGTGGGCAGAACCCACACCGGACCTTACGGTTCGCATGGGTTCGCTTAGCTGATCAGAGACGCTAGGTGACATCCTGGATCGACGTGGCAGGGTACGCCTGCGCTGGGGAGATGGCGTGGAAGTGGCCGGAGCGAACTCCGGCCACGGCGGCATCAAGGCTGCGAACCGGTGCCATTCGTGGCGTACCGGCGAATGATCGGCATGTAGTTGAACAGCGGCGATGGACGATACGTGAGTATAGGTATGGAACCTCCCGCGCTCGTCCCTCCACCGCTGGAGCGATTACGCTCCGCGGTGTCACGATCACCTGAATCCGGCGCGTCGGTCGGCCCGTCGCGGTTGGGCTGGTTGGACGCGTTGCGCGGCATCGCGGCACTGGTCGTGGTGTTCGACCACTCGTCGTACTCGTTCATGCCGGAGTTCCGGCGGGAGCTGATGCCGGAGTTCAACACCAGCCGGTACGGCATCATGGTGTTCTTCCTGGTGAGCGGTTACATCATCCCCGCGTCGCTTGAGCGCCGGGGCTGTGTGCGGACTTTCTGGATCGGGCGGGTATTTCGTATGTACCCGCTGTGGGCGGCTGTTGTCATCCCGGCCCTTGTCCTCAGCCTGCTGGGCATCGCGGATATCCGCGCTGACTTCGGTCAGCAGAGCGCTGTCACAGTGGCCGCCGCCCATGTCACCTTGCTGCAAGAGCTGCTGGGGACGCCCAACTTCCTCATGGTCCTGTGGACGCTCTCGTATGAGATGGCCTTCTACCTGCTGGTCGTTGCTCTATTCACGGTCCGCCTTCACCAGCGATCCGCAGCGGTCGCCGTCACCCTGGCCGTGCTCGCCGCCGTAAGCGTGACGGCAGGAGTCGTGTTGCCGGTCTCCGCTCTCTCGGGCACGGTTGGCACTGGCCCGCTGGTCGCGCTCGCATCAGTCGTCATGGTGGCTGCCATCTGCTGTGCGAGCGCCGGGTCACCGGTGCTTCGCGTGTTCGGGGGCGTGTTGGGCGGCGTGCTGGCGCTCGTCCTGGTCCCGTTCAACGGCACGGTCCCCATGTGGGAGGGTCTGACGGTCCTCGCCGTGATGTTCCTCGGCACCGCCGTCTACCGGGCCGAGCACGGTCAGAGCACCTGGCCGTGGGCGGCCTGCACAGCCGTCTTAGTGATCGCTTGCGCCGTGGGAAGCGCGTACGAGTACGGCGACGGGTCCCATTTCACACGGCGCGGCTGGATCGTGGCATTTCTGCTGGCCGTGTTCACCTTCGGCGTCGGGCTGGCGTTGCGACGCCGGCGGGTACCGCGCTGGCTGGCCGGACTGGGAACGATCAGTTATTCGGTCTACCTGGTGCATCCGGTGCTGCTGGCGGTGACCGACGGCACGATCGGCCGGTTGCAGCGGGATAATCTCGCCCTCGAAGCGGCTTTCTATACAGTTTTGTTGCCGCTGTGCGTATTCACCTACCGATACGTAGAAGCTCCGAGCCAGACCTGGGGCCGGAAGCTGGCACGCCGCGTTCAGCGATGGTGACGAGCATTGTTGTCAAACGAGTGCCGAAAGCGAAAGTCCCCTTGGGTACGTTACGGAGCCCCGGACCGTTTGAGGTCCGGGGCGCCGCGACGACAGCTTTCCGATGAATAGGTCAGCCCGGGAAGACCAAACTCCAGCCCTGGTTGGCATTTCCATCGCAGCGGAACTGAGCTGCCTGTGCGCCATTGGCGGTACTCGCGCCCGAAATGCCCAAGCACAGGCCGCTCTTGCGGTTCTTCAGCGCGAACACGCCAGGAGCGCTGTAGGCGTCATAGTTGATCACCCAGTCCTGGTTGATGTCGCTGGAGCCATTGGCCTGGATGGCCCCCGCACCGGCCGCTGTGCTCGCACCGTTGATGCCGAGGTTCTTTCGCGAGCCGGCGTTCTCGAGGCTGTAGTAGTTGCCGTCCGGGACGAGAATCCAATGCTGCACGTTCAGGGCCTGGTTTCCAGGCTGCTGGACGACCTTGGCGCCGTTTGCCGTGCTGCCACCCGAAGGCTGCAGGAACTTCCCGGACTTCGAGTTCTTAAGCCCGAAGGTGCTTGCGGATGCGGCTGCGTCCTGGAGATCCGACGCTGTCAGCGGCATCGGGTCACCGCTCTGCAACGACTGTGCATGCGCGAGCGCCGGGCCGGCTGTTGCTATCAGCGCCCCGGCGAAAACCGCCGCGACCACATTCTTGGTGCGCCTTGTACGCACGTTACGTCCCCCTCATTACTGATGCTGATGCGCTTGGTGTTACATGCGGTACCCAATCAGTCTGTTGAGGGGGTTCGCTAGATCATTCGAGTAGTTCGACTGAAAGTGCATACTTGATGGGCACGGCTCGGCTGCTGCGGCCAGTCCTGTGTGTCATCCCCGATCAGGCGAACCGGAATGCAGTTCGCCCCCTGGCCGGGCCCGGCCAGATTCGGTCCCGCCTCGCGGCCGGAATCCGGAAACGTTGACGGCGACCAGGAGCTGATCCTTGAGGACCTGATCGCAAGCCGCTCCTCAAGGATGGCGCAAACAACTCCGTTGACCATCAGAGCCTGCTGACGCTCTTGGAGACGATGAACACCCCCGGTATGGGAACCCGATCACACTGACTGGCGACCATGCTCGCTGGCGTGGCCGAAGCGACATCTGGCGCAAGAGCTGGCGCAACTTGCACGACGGTGAAGGCCCGCAGATCGCGGTCGAGTTGCTCGTCGGAGGTGATACGGAGCCTGCGACCGTGCTGCGCACGTGGCGCGGTGACGACGTAGCCGACTCGGACGCCGTGCTGGACCGGCTCGGCCATGCGCGATGCCGCTCGCCGAGCTCGGCGGGGACGAGGACCTGACGGCGTACCGGCCCTTCCTCTCGTACTCCGAACTGGCTCATATGATCGGCGGCAGACCCAGTGAGATGTACGACGCCATCGCGTCGATCCTCGGCCTGGAGCAGCTTGCGGCAGCCGACAAGTGACTGCGCGGCCTGTCCCGCGAGAACGACGTTCCCCTCAAGGCGGCCAAGAGCGAACCGCTCGCCCTGTTCTCCCTGTTGGAGGCTACGGACGACCCGCGCGCCCCTGGCAGCCACCGCCGCGCTGAGACGCCGCACCCAGGACCTGGCCCGTGCGGCGGAACTGGCTGCCGGGGCCGGCGGGGCGCGGTAAGCCCTCGGCCGCGGGCGCAGCGCGGGTGACTACACCCGGACGGGCGGCGGGGCGTCGAACCCGATGAGTTGCTGGAGGCGGCACGCACAGAGCTGGCAGCTTGGGCGACAGGACACTTCCGGCGATGAACAACGCGTCAGCGTCGAGGGTGCTCCTCCGGCGGAGACCTCCCACGCATCTGCTGACGCCAAAAGAGCGGTCCGACGTCCCTGGACGCTCGCCCCTCCCCATGCCCCGCGACTGCCGCTGGCCACCAGGTATCAATTGCGTTCCCAATCCCCCCGCGCCGTGCGGCTGCGGCGCCCGAACGGGAAGTGCGCCGCCGATCGCCGGACGAGTCAACCGGCATCGCGAGGTTGTCTTCATCCGCCGGAGCATGTGGCCGCGCCGCTTCCGCGGCCGGATCCACCAGGGAGGCATGGCCGGGAAGTCGGCGCGGCCAGGCACCACCGGGTGGGGCGAGGCAGCCGGGTCAGCCAGTGAAGGAGTCCTTCGTCTTCTCCTTCGCTTCACGCATCTCGCCTCGGGTCTGGAGAGCGGCACCTTTCGCCGCGAGAGTCTCCTTACCCACAGCGTGAGCCGCCTTCCTCACCGCTTTGCCGATGACCTGTTCAGCCTTCGCCTTGGTCTTTTCTCCGGCACTCATTTTGTGTCCCTCCGTAGAGGCTCATGCGTCTACCCCCGATGGACCGGGCAAAACCCGGCCGGAGCGATGTGTCGCTCGGAGTGGCGAGCGCGGCGAGCCCCCGGTTCCCATCGGTGCAGGCCTCCGGCACGCCGTTCGATCGGTCGTCCGTCCGCCTTCCTCATTGCCATGCACCTGCTCGGTGACGCGATGCGGCAGGTCGCGGGCGGCCTGGATGACGGTTGGCGACCCGCTGAATCCCTGGCGGGCGGCGCCGAGGCGGCGGGCTGCCTTTGCAACGGTCATCTGATCCGTGGCCTACGCGGACGCTGTGTCAGTCGTGTCATGAGGGCCGCGCGGCGGGATCATGGGTGCGGAGGTGCATGGCCATGGGTGAACGCGTTCACGTCAACGGAACCGACATCTGGGTGGAGAACCGGGGCCAAGGGCCCGACGTGCTGCTGATCGCGGGGCTCAGTGACCCTGCCGAGGCGTGGCAGGCGCAGCTCGACGGGCTGTCGGACTGGTACCGGGTCATCGCCTACGACAACAGAGGGACCGGACGGACGCCGCTGCCGCCGGAGCCGATGTCCGTGGCCATGATGGCCGACGACGCCGCGGCAGTGCTCGGCGCGCTCCAGGTCGAGAAGGCCCATGTCGCCGGGTTCTCGGGCGGCAGTGCGATCGCCCAGGAGCTCGCGCTCCGCCACCCGGAGCTCGTGCGCAGCCTTGTCCTGATGAGCACCTGGGCACGGGCGGACGCCTACTTCACTTCCATGACGCGGTTCTGGCACTGGCTGGCGACGGACGCGCCGGACGAGCGCTCCATGCTGGAGGCGTTCTTGTTGTGGATCTACACCCCGCGCGCCCACGCGGACGGCACGGTGCAGCGGATCATCGACGAGGCGCTCGCCTTTCCCCACCCTCAGTCGGCCGAGGCCTTCCAGCGCCAGCTCGAGCCCTTCATGGTTCATGACACGCTCGACCGACTGCCGGGCATCACAGCACCAACCCTCGTCCTGGCCGGCGAGCTGGACAGGGCCACGCCTCCACGGCTCGGGCGCGTCGTCGCGGACGCGATCCCGGGCGCGGACTACGAGGTCATGCCGGGTGAGGCCCACCAGCCGTTCCAGGAGGCCCCGGACGCTTTCAACGCCAGGGTTCGCGCCTTCTGGCACGAGGTGGAACAGTGGCCGTCCTGACCGGTGGGCCCACCCTGGACAGGCCCCGGAACCAAGCTGAGACACCGGGGAACGACCAACCGTCCGGTAGCCAGATCACACAGACGGTGTGTCATTCCCCGCGGATGCGCCACCTGCCGGTCGCGGGATGCCACACGAGGCGCACCCTGCCCTGGTCCGGTCTGCGGGCCGTCAGCTCGTCCATGTCGATCGACGACAGAGCCCGCAGTGCCTCGTCCGAGGCATTCGACCACACGAAGAGGGTGATCCCCGCCTTTGTGTCGTCGGCGATGAGGAGGCCGGGTTCATCATCGCGCGTGGACTCCTCGAGGGCCTCGACGGCCGGTCCCGGCTCCCCGTTCCGGCGCAGCATCCGGCGGACGAGGCCCCTGGCCTGTCCGTAGTCATCCTCGGCAGCCTTGGCGACAAGTGCCTGGACGAAAGGTACAACGGCGGTGGTGACCAGCGCGGTGACGACGACCGTGGCGAGTTCCGCTGCGGTGCCCGACCGCAGTGGGCCGCTCTCCTCGATTTCCCGGGCGCGCAGAACCTCGTGTGTTTCCCGCCATGCGGAGGCTTCCTGCTTCCGACCGAGCTCCTTCAGTACGTCGGCCAGCTGCCAGGCGCCTCTCGCTGAGCCCGCCTCGGCCTCCGGCCGCACGCACTCCTCCGCCTCACTCAACCGCCCCTGCCTCGTGAGCAGGTAGGCCAGATCGGTACGCACGTAGGACACACCGTGGGCGATCGCCATCCGGTACCAGTGCTCAGCGTCGTCGAGCCGCTTCCGCTTCTTGGCCAGCTCTGCCAGGGAGGTCATCGCCCACAGGTCCCCGCCCTCCACTGCGCACCGAAGCCAGAACTCACGTTCGTCGGCGCTGAGGCCGCTCGTCCAGCCCATGGCTCGCACCGCCTCGGGCCATCCCGCCTGCGCGGCGCGCCTGCACCAGTCGGCCGATCTGGCCTCGTCCGCATCGCCGTTCGGGTGCCTGTTGACGGCGAGATCCCAGCAGACCCTGCTCAGCTGGTACATCGCCTCGTGATCCCCGGCCTCGGCCGCGGCGAGCAGCCACCGCTCGGCGTGCTCCAGGCCGGCATGGGACTCGTAAAGGTGCTTGCCGAGAGCCTTCATCGCCCCGACGTCACCCGCCTCCGCGGCCAGTTCAAGGTTCGGGTCCGGCTCCCCCCACACCATCCTCGGTGCCGCCATCTGTCCCCCTCTTCCGGCGCCCCGCCAGGAGCCTCCACGGTGTCGTCACGGTCTCCCTCGACGTCCTATCGTTCCAATTCTCCCCCTTCTAGCGATGACTTGTGCTGAGCTCGTCCCGCGAAGACGTGGTGGGGCCGATCCCCCCGAGGCGGGGGAGCGGTTGAGCCCGCAACCAAGTGACGCGAAGAGCGGGGCTGGGGAATTTCAAGGTTCTGGCCGCAGTTCCGTGAATCACCGGGTCAGCGCCGCGGCACCCCTCATCCTGCGGCTGTTGCCTCCCATGCGGCAGTGACGCACCCTTCCTCCCAGTGCCACCACCCCTCGGCCTCACCGTGCTCCAAGAGCTGCTGAGTCCGCCGCAGGTCCGCATCCGGTGGGACGTCCAGAGCAACCATGCCGTACTGCTCGATTCCCTCGCCGGTCGTACCGAGGCTGTGAAAGATCTCCAGCACGCTCTGCCGGGCAGCTGCTGAGCCTCCGTCCTTGAGAACGATCAATCGGATCGTGCAGTTCTCAGAGGCCTGGACAGTCTCTCCAGCCCACCGAACACCTTCGTCGTCGATCTCCACGCGGATGATGTCGTCGCTGGCGACTCCGCGTACGAACCAGGGCGTGTTGTCCAACCGCACCGTGCCGTCGCCAAGGTCCACTGCCCACAGGCTCTCGACGCTCGCAGGCGGCCAGCCGTCTTCGTCCACCTCCATCCGGAAGTGGACCTTCACATGATTGCCACTGATGTTCGTCACCGGGCCATCATCCACGGCGTCCCGTCAGGTCGAAGACCACCCCGCTGACCCACCCCACCACCACGGGAAGCGATTTTCACGCTGATGGGAGGCGATCTCTACTGGCCTCCGAGACGGCGGCTCGGAGGTACTCGTCAGCGCCCGGCGGGAAACGACCATGAACTTCACGAAATCGCGGCCAGAACCAATTTCAAGGAGCCCCAACACCGCGGCAACTGGAAGCCGACTATGTCCACGTCACGTTCACCGGGGCGCGTTGCGCCGTGCGGCCGGATCGCGCTCGGTGTCCCGTCGCACGGTACTTGCCTGTTGATCTCGACCTGAACTGCCGGTTTGCCAGGATGGTTGCGAACGCCTCTCCTCGAATTCTCAGCGAAGCCGGCTTCTACGGAACCTCCATGGGCGGTGAGCGTCGTCGGCTCAGCAGACGGTGACGCCGAGGAGGAGCGAAATCCCTTGGTGCCTGCGATGGAGTGGACCATGGTGCGGTGATGAGCACTGAAGTGGAACTGTTCGAGCATGAGGACCGCTGGGTCCTGAACCTCCGAGGGATGAGTGTCGCCAGGGTCTGCATCGACTTTCGGCTGACGCTCGCCCTCGACGCAGGGTGGGAAGTCGTGCTGGAAGCGCCAGCTCGGCTCTCGGCAGGGTCACTCCACACCAGTCCTGTGCCTCTGACGCCGGAGTCCCAGAACGTGGCTGCGGCTCTTCCACTGTTCGGGGCGAAAGTCCTGTCCGCGGTGGCGTTCAAGTCCGGCGCCCTGCGGATGGTGTTCGACAGTGGCACGCATTTGACGTGTTCGGCCGACACGTCGTTCGAAGTTTGGCAGATCACAGGACCGCGAGGATGCCGCTTCGTCTCGCTGCCCGGTGGGGACCTTGCCGTCTGGTGTTCTGTCGCGGCGCATCTGTCAGATAGCGAGCCGTTGGCCTGTTGGGATGCCAGGTCGTTTGAGAAGGCGGAGGCCCGGGGTTCTCGAACGACCTGGCTTTCGCGGAAGTCGCGATCTCGATAGAGGCAGAAACCTCCGGTAGAGGGGGTCCTGGGTTCCGAGGGCGGTGTAGATCCGTGCGAATCGTCGGCTACCGCCCGCGGAGTAGAGGAGTGCCGCCACCTGCGCGGTGTCGGCCCGCGGGCTCAGGCGAGGGCGGCGACCAGCAGGGCGAAGGCGGCGATGATGACGGCGACGCGGACGTAGTGGAAGCGGTCCCAGCGGTTCATCTGCTCCTTCCAGTCGGCGGGCCGGTTGTCAGGGGTCCACGTCTTGCCGCGGTTGTTGATCGGGACGAGCAGCAGGAGCGACATGACCACGCTAAGGATCAGCAGCGCGCCGGCGGTGACGACGAGTCCGGCGCCGGGGCGGTGCCATCCGGCGATGGCCCAGACCGCGACGAGGACGAGCGAGGTGATGTACCAGACCGGCATCACGGCGCCGAGCATCCGGCCCCCGTGGGCGCGGCCGAGTTGGCCACTGTCCTCGGGGAGGGCGTTGAGGATCGGGTTGATGACGAAGGCGACGGAGAACTCCACCCCCACCATCACGCCGACGACCACGGTGGTGAACACCTCGAGTGCGTTGAGCATGATGACCCTCCTGGCATCTAGTGTTGCTAGCTGATGAGGCAACGCTAGTACTGCTGCCGCTCACTTGTCTAGCGGTGCTAGGATCGAACCATGTCGGTACAGGAACGCAAGGAGCGCGAACGGGCGGGCCGCGAGCGCCTCATCGTGGCGACGGCCCGCGAACTCGCCGAGCAGCAGGGCTGGGACGCGGTCACCACCCGCCGGCTCGCCGAGCGCATCGAATACAGCCAGCCCGTCCTCTACAGCCACTTCCGCGGCAAGCGCGAGATCATCGGCGCCGTCGCCCTCGAGGGTGCCGCCGAGATGGCCGCGGCGCTGCGGGCCGCGACCTCCGCCGCTGACGGCCCTCGCGCCCGGGTCACCGCCCTCGCCCGCACTTACCTCGACTTCGCCGAGCGCAACCCGGCGGTCTACGACGCCATGTTCCAGCTCGACGGCGGCCTGGCGTTCGCGCACGAGGACACCCCGGAGCCGCTGAAGGACGCCTTCGCCGCCCTGCTGGAAAGCCTCGGCGAGGTCGCCGGGGACGGCGTCCACCCGGGACTGTTCACCGAGGTGTTCTGGGCGGCCCTGCACGGCCTTGCGACCCTGACCCGGGCGGGACGGCTGCCGCCGGCGGACGCCGAGCGGAGGGTGGAGCTGCTGGTGGACCGGCTCGCCATGGTCTGAGACACCGTCCGAACGGACGGGCAGCCGGGGTGGACGGGGCCGAGAGCAATGGGCAGCTGCCGGAGTTGGTCAGGCTGCGTCGGCATCCGGCCTCCGGCGGCGGGGGCGACGGTTGCGGCGGTGTTCCTGGCGGGCGTCCTCGGCGGTCTGGTCGACCTCGATGGTCTCCAGAATCTTGCGGGTGATGGCCTCGCTGCCGTTGATGATGGCCTCAAGGGCGGCGTCGCGGACGAGTGGCGCCGCTGGTGTAGGTGCCCCTTGGTCCCGTACGGCGAGCAGGAGAGCGACCGGGGCCATGCCGAGCGGGATCCGGCCCAGCAGTGTGGCGCCGAGGGCCGCGCGCAGTGCGGCAGGCGCAGCGCCGACGGCCAACCGACGACTTCCGGCGCGACCGGGTGCAGATGGGGCGCTCGTGTCGGAGATGTGGTGTCGCTCAGAACGGTCATCACTGGACCGCCCCGTCGTGCAGGCCGAGTCGCTCGACTGCGCGGATCACCCTGCAGTCCTGGTCGATCGCGGCCTGCGTCGAGGCGGTCAGGACGATCTCCCCGGGGGAGGTGGCGCGGTCGACGGTGGCTCGAACGGGCGCGCCGGGGGCCAAGGTCCCGATGACCTGGGCGACGGTGGGCGGGGTCGTCATGGTGTGCAGAAGGCGCCCGTCGAGGGTCCCGTCGTGCGGGGCGATGAGGGAGACGCGGGAGACGAAGCGGTCACCGCGCGGCGCGGTGATCCCATCGCCGGCGGGCGGCCGAGGCGGTCACCTCGGGCGCGGGCGGCGTCCAGGCCCTCGTCGGTGCCCTGGACGATGAGTTCGCGGATGAACTCCGCCAGGCTCTCGAAGACATGGAAGACCAAGCGCCCGCCGGGCCAGCAAACCGCAAAGAGTTCTTCGCGAAGGGCTCTTTGCGAAGAACTCTTTGTGGTCTAGGTTGTGCCGGATGGCAGATGCTTTGGAGAGGCCAGATGGCCCGAGGGTTGAAGAGGACTCGGTTGTTCTGGATGCCAAGGGGCTGCGTGCCCTGGCGCATCCGGTGCGCGTGCAGTTGGTCGGGCTGCTGCGGAAGTACGGCCCGTCGACGGCCACCCGCCTCGCTGAACGGCTGGGCGTGAACTCCGGCACGGCCAGCTACCATCTGCGGCAGCTCGGCGCGGCCGGTTTCGTCGAGGAGGACACGGAACGCGGCAACGCGCGAGAGCGCTGGTGGCGTTCGGTGCACCGGACGACATGGTTCAACGACCCGGATCTGGCCGAGCGCGAGCCCGAGGCTGCACTGGCCTACCTCCAGTCCGTCGCCGCCATCTACACCCTTCGCACCCAGCAGACGCTGAACGAGCTGCAGATGATGCCCCGCGCGTGGCGGGACACCTTCGATATGAGCGACTGGGCCCTGCGGCTCACGCCCGAGGAAACCGCCGCCTTGCAGCGTGAGTTGAAGGAAGTCATCACTCGTTATCGGCGAGACGCACCGGAGGCGGCGGCAAGCGCCCCCGAGGGAGCCGAACGGGTCGCCGTGATCACGCATCTCCTGCCCGAGCTGGACACGCCTGCCGCGTCAGCGTTCCCTCCCAGTCCTCAGGAAGCGACAGGAGCGGAGACGTCATGACCGACGACGTCTCGCGCTCTGACGGCATATCCGGCAAACGGTCCTTACGGCCGCTGGGCGGGGTGCTGACGGCCATGGCCGTGTCGCTGACTGGTACTCGGATCTCTGTTGTGGCACTGCCCTGGTTCGTGCTCGTCACGACTGGCAGCGCCACCCAGACGGGACTGGTCGCCTTCTGCGAGATGACTCCTTACGTGGTGGTCAAGGCATTCACCGGGCCACTGGTGGACCGGATCGGCCCGCGGGCCGTTTCCTGGACCACCGACCTGGCAAGCGCGGGCGCAGCCGCTGCAGTTCCCCTGTTCCACGCCCTGGACCTGCTCTCCTTTCCGCTCCTCCTGGTCCTGGTCGCACTGATCGGCGCGGCCCGCGGCCCCGGTGACCTGGCCAAGGAGGTCATGGTCCCGGAGGCGGCCGAGCGCGGCCGGGTGCCGCTGGAGCGGGCCACCGGTCTGTCCGGTGTGACCGAGCGGCTCGCTTCCACCGTCGGTCTGGCGGTCGGCGGCTCCCTGGTGGCACTCCTCGGCCCTCTGACGGGACTTGCCGTCAACGCGGCCTGCTTCGCTCTCGGCTCGGTGATCATCGGACTGGCGCTGCCTCGCGGCATGGGACATGCCACCGAGGAAGCATCCTCACAGGCCGGGATGACGGGACCGGGTTACTGGCGGCGGTTCGGCGAGGGCTTCACGTTCCTGCGGGGCGAGCCGCTGCTGCTCACCGTCGTCGTCGTGGTCGGCATCACCAACCTGCTGGACGCGGCGTTCACCACGGTGCTCGTACCCGTCTGGGCCAAAGAGTCCGGCAACGGGCCGGCTGCCATGGGTCTGTTGGGCAGCGTGATGGGAGCCGCTGCGATCGGCGGGAGCCTGATCGCCGCGGTGGCCGCACACCGGCTGCGGCGCAGGGTGCTGTTCTTCACCGGGTTCCTCTTGGCCGGCGCGCCGAGATTCCTGGTCCTCGCCTTCGACGCCCCGCTGGGAGCGGCACTGGCCGTCTTCGCCGTCAGCGGATTCGGTGCGGGCTTCCTCAACCCGGTGCTGGGGGCCGTCCTCCTCGAGCGGGTGCCGCGCCGATTGCTGGGCCGGGTCAACGCGCTCGGTGACTCGCTGGCCTGGTCCGGCATCCCTCTCGGCGGACTGGTCGCCGGGGCGGCGGTGGCCTCCGCCGGACTGCTGCCCGTGTTGCTCGCCTGCGGGACCGCGTACTTCCTCACCACGAACCTGGCAGGACTGAGGCCGGAGTGGCGCGACATGGACCGTCCGGGTGGGAGAGGCGTCCTGAAGCCGCATTCCAAGGAAGACGCTTCACTAGGCAGTGCGAATGTAGTGCCATGACGTCCACGGGAGGGAGGGAAAACGTACGACTGTCCCCTCCCTCCCTGGCCTTCAGACGTTCTCCGCGCCGCGGCAGGACCTCCGCGATCCGCCAGCTCGTCCTCCAAGCCCCGGCCCCCGTCATCGCAAAGGCCCTCGGCTACCACGACAAGACCGCCATCCGCCTGGTCACCGAAGCCGGCGGAACCTGGAGCCGATACGCCCCTGGTGATCACAAGCGGTGACCGCCGCGAGCGGTTCGACCGACGCCTCACACCACCGATGCCCGGAAAGGATCAGTGGGAATGATCTCCGCCTCGTCGAAGAGTTGCTCCAACGCCTCATGACCCTGGCGCCTGCGGAACTCGATTTCGGCGGCCGTCACAGGCAGGGTCCACAGGATGCGGGCGTGCCCCCCGGGCAGCGGACAGTGCTCAAGGTCAGGTCCGTGGAGATAGGGCAGGCTGATCAGCAGGTGGTCGCAGGTCGAGCCCGGCACCCATGGTTCACCGATCGGCATACTGTGCTCCAGATCGAGCTGATGCCCTCCGCAGTGGTAGTAGGTGATCATGGCTATGAGATCGATGAACCGCTGGTCTCGGACGTGGGCGGTCATGACGAACTCAAGCCCGTGACCGTCCTTCTCCATCGCGGCCCAGCATCCGGCGGTCACATAGGCCCAACTGTCGCTGCGCGGACCGGGGCCCACAACGAGAACCCGCAGGTCGGGCACGGCCTCGCGCCGGTCCGGCCCAAGGTCGCAGACGACGACCTCCACGGAATGCCCCTCGAAGAACGCCCGGACATGTGACTCAACGGCCTCCGCGGCCAGCAGCCTCGCATCACTCACCGCGCGATCATGCCAGACCTCAATCAACCGGCCCGACTACTTACCCAGCGTCATGGCTCGTAGGCATCAGCCGCGAATACGCGACACCTCAACATGCGGGCCTACCAGTCCCGAGGGCCGAACAGACGCCGGGCTCTTGGGATTGGTTCCGCAGTCCCGATCACTCAAAGTTCGCTGTCACAGGACCCTGTGACGTTGAGCGATAGGTGGCCAGGAGCGCTCGGATCCGCCCTGGTCAGCCCTCCGTGACGATTCGTAGTTGGCCACTGTGGCGACCCATAGTTGGCCATCGGGGGTCCGAACTGCATGGCCGAGTCTGATTCGGGAGACCGACGTGCTTCGGCCCCCGTGCTGCTGTGCAGCGCGGGGGCCGAAGGGGGGCCGTCCTCGCTCCGACTCAGGTCACTGGATTCCGGTGGCTCTGGTCACCATGCGTTGATGACCGGCGCGTCGGGTTCGTACTGCCGCCAGGCCTCGTTGAGGCGCGCGAGCCGGTCCGCGGCGGCGATGCCACGCAGGGACGCGACCTTGCCGTCGCTGACTTCGAACGCCACGGCGCCCACGACCCGGTCGTCGACCACGGCGAGGACGGCCGGGGAGCCGTTGACCAGCGCGATATGGATCGCGGGCGAGCCGCCGGCCAGCCGCCGCTTCGCCGGCGTGGGCTTGAAGCCGGCCCGCACGTAGGAGGCGACCCGCTCGCGCGTCTTGTACCGCAGCAGCCGCTTGCCCAGTCCGGCGCCGTCCGAGACCGCCGTCACGTCGTCGGTGAGCAGCGCCACCAGCCGTTCGGTGCGCCCTGACGTGGCTGCGGCGAGGAACTCCTCGACGACCCGGCGCGCGGATGCGGGGTCGGCCTCGCCGCCGCGGCGGCGCTCGGCGGCGACCCGGATCCGGGCCCGGTGGACATGCTGCTGGCTCGCGGACTCGGTGATGTCGAGGATCCCGGCGATCTCGGCGTGGCTGTACGAGAAGGCCTCACGCAGGACGTAGACGGCCCGCTCGACCGGCGAGAGGCGCTCTATGAGGGTCAGTACGGCCAAGGAGACCGATTCGCGCTGCTCGAAGGTGTCGGCCGGGCCGAGCATCGGGTCGCCATCGAGGAGCGGCTCGGGCAGCCAGGCACCGGCCGCTCGCTCGTGGCGCGCCTGCGCCGAGCGGAGCCGGTCGAGGCAGAGATTGGTGACGACCTTGGTCAGCCACGCTTCCGGCACCTCGACCCGTTCGCGGTCTGCGGCCTGCCACCGCAGGAACGTGTCCTGCACGGCGTCCTCGGCGTCGGCGGCCGAGCCGAGCAGACGGTACGCGAGCGAGGCCAGCCGGCCCCGGCTGGCCTCGAACCGATCGATGGCTGCGCTGTCCATGCGGAACAACCTATGCGGCGACCCTCACACCGGCCCGGTCAGGCGCGGTGGCCAGGCGCCGCTTGCGCTTGGGCATGCCGAAGGTCGGGTGGGCGATGCCCCACCCGGCCCCCTTGAGCACGCCCGACTTGAGCCGCGCGGCGGTCCGGCCGCCCAGGTACCAGGACTTCGACCGGACGTCCCCGTCCACCATCTGGAAGATCGCGTCCCGCCGCCCGAGGCTGATGTGGTTGCCGTGGTACTTCAGCCCGGTGGTCGGGACCTGGCTGCCCGTCAGGCGCGCGATGATCGCGGCGGTCGCCTGCATGTTGGTGAAGCCGGCCGAGGCGCAAGACATCGGCAGCGGCCGGCCGTTCTCGCCGATCGCGAAGGCGCAGTCACCGGCGGCGTAGACGTCCGGGTGCGAGACCGAGCGCATGGTGCGGTCGACGACGATCTGGCCGTTCTCGGCGACCTCCAGGCCGCTGGCGGCCGCGATGGGGTGCACGGCGAACCCGGCCGACCACACGGTCACGTCGGCAGGGATGGACGTACCGTCGGCGGCGATCGCCCGTGTCGGCTCAACGGCTTCGATGCCGGTGTGCTCGTGGACGGTGATGCCGAGCCGGTCGAAGGCCTGGCGCAGGTGACGGCGGGCCTTCGGGGAGAGCCAGGCGCCCAGCTCGCCGCGGGCGGCGAGCGCGACCGAGAGGTCGGGCCGGGACTCGGCGAACTCGGTGGCGGTCTCGATGCCGGTCAGCCCCTCACCGACGACCAGCACGGTGCCGCCCTCGCCCAGGCCGGCCAGGCGCTCGCGCAGACGCAGCGCCGAGGACCAGCCGGTCACATCGAAGGCATACTCGGCCACGCCGGGGACGCCATGGTGGGCTACGGAGCTGCCGAGCGCGTAGAGAAGCGTGTCGTACGCGAGCTCGCCGTCGCCGTCCTCGCCGGTCACGACGACAGTCCTGCGCTCGGGGTCGACGCCGGTGACGCGCGCCAGGCGCAGCCGCACCCCGGTGCCCGCGAATACGTCGGCGAGCTTGCGGAACGCGAGGTCCTGGCCGATCGCGAGCTGGTGGAGCCGCATCCGCTCAACGAAGTCGGGCACGGCGTTGACGACGGTGATCTCGGTGTCGGCGGGGGAGAGCCGGCGGGCCAGGTTTCCAGCGGCGAAGGCCCCGGCGTATCCGGCGCCGAGTACGACGATGCGGTGCTTCATGGCGTTGCTCCTGTCTCGTTCGCGTGCCCCTTGAACGAGACGGCGCCCCGATTGCTGACAGGAGCCGGGTGTGACGCGGGTCACCGAACTAAGACGGGCGGCTGAGCCTCCGACAGGCGCTTGGGCCTGTTCGCGGGACTCGCGCACCGCGTGATCGGCCGCGGAGAACTGCCAGGCGACCGCGGCGGCGGAAGAGACCTCGATGACGGAGTCCAGGCCGAAGCCGATCAGCGCGGTGGAAGAGGCGAGGGTGCCGGCAGGGATGGCGACGCTTGCCTCGACGACGTTCTAGGTGATGGTCGCCGTGACCAGCAGACGTATGCGCCGGGCGAGCACGTCACGGCGGGCAGGGGAGGGCTGCCCCCGAGCCGCGGGCGGCGACCCGGATCCCCACCTCCCTCACATCCGCCACCACCTGCGCGACGGTGAGGAAGTACGTGTCGTACTCCAGCCGCCCGATCACCGCGAGTTCCTGATCCAGCCGCTCCCGCGCCGCGACGTCGCGGTCCAGGCCGCGGCGTACGAGGCCGGCCTCGCAGCGCTCCCGCAACAGCCGCGCCGCATGCCCCGCCGCGCCGACGACCTCCGGCTCGGGGAAGTGCGGCGTGCCCAGGCCCAGATCGGCCACCGGGTCCAGCCGGCACTCCTCGCCCGTACGAACCGTCTGCTCGAGCAGCTGTCCCGCCCGCTCCGGGCCAGCCCCAACGGCCTCGGCGACCTTGTCGCCGGCCGCTATCAGCAGTGCGGCGGCGGTGTCCGGGCCGACGCCGTAGCGGTCCAAGAGCTCGGCGCACAAGCGTTGATGGCGGTGGTGATGCGGCCGGTGAGGGTGTCGATGCCCTGATAGTTGGCCATCTCGATCCGTAGTTGGCCATCGCCCCGCTTCGACTGCCCAAGAGAAGACCACGCTGCGGATCATCGCGATCTCGTTCTTCGCGCTCGCGGCCTATGTCATGGTCGACGCCGTCCGCGCCTTGACCGGCATCGGGGAGGCCGAAGGCTCCATCCCCGGCATCGTGCTCGCCGCCCTCTCTCTGGCCGTGTTGCCGTTCCTGTCCGCCGCCCCGCGCCGCGCTGGCCGTGAACTCGGCTCGGCCAGCGCGGTCGCCGACTCCAAGCAGACCCTGCTGTGCACGTACCTGTCCGCCGTGCTCCTGGTGGGCCTGGCCCTCAACGCCACGCTCGGCTGGTCCTGGGCCGACCCGATCGCCGCCCTGGTCATCGCCGCCGTCGCCGTGAAGGAGGGCCGCGACGCCTGGCAGGGCAAGGGCTGTTGCGCCGCTCCCGCCGCGACGGTACCGGCCGGTGGCGCCGAGAGGGACGCATGCGGCTGCCGCCCCGGACACGATTGCTGCAAGTGACCCTCCACAGACGCCGAGAGTGCCCACCCCGAGGCCGGTATGAATCCACCGTTCCCGGAATCGCGGCCACGGGAGGACAGCAAGCGACAGTCAACCGGCAGCGTTCTCGATGATGCGGCAGACCACGGCGTGCTCCCCGCGGCCGGCTGCCTGGTCGGCTTGGGCGCGGGCGTGCTGAAGGGTGGTGCGGAGGGCTTGGAGGTCGGCGATGCGGCGGTCTATGTCGGCGAGGTGCTTGTCGAGGAGGTCGGTGACGAGGGCGCAGGGCTGTTCACCGCGGCGCTGGAGGTCGAGGATGTCCTTGATCTCTTTGAGGCTGAGGCCGAGGGCCTGGGCCTGGCGGATGAATCCGAGGACGGGGACGGCGTCGTCGGTGTAGGTGCGGTAGCCGGCGGCGGTGCGCTCGGGCGGGTCGATGAGGCCGTTGGCCTCGTAGAGGCGGACGGCCTTGGGGCTCAGTCCGGTCTGGGCAGCGACGCGGCCGACGGTGAGCATGATGGGGCTCGGTTCGTGCGAAGGGTTTCAGTGTGCGCTTGACCTTGTCCTAAGGGCAAGGTTTTAGCGTCCTGTCATGAGCACAGATCAAGGCGACAGCGGCGGCTGCTCGGCGGCGATGGCGGTGACTCCGCTGAGCGGCCGGTGCGCCGAGGCGGTCGAGCGGGCCGAGCGGGCCGAGCACGCCTGCCTCGGGATCAGCCCGTTCAACAGCTACTTCTCCACGGCGCGGATCCGCGAGCTGGCAGCGTGGGGGCTCGACCGGTTCGAGCGGGTGGACTTCCTCGTGCCGGACGCGCCGAGTGCGTTCACGTTCGAGGCGCTGGGATACGCCCCGGAGAAGGCCGCGTGGAAGGCGCACAGGCAGGGTGAGTACACCCGCAACAAGATCGTCACCGCGCTCGGCTCCCTCGGGGTGGCCGAGGCGCAGGCGCGGGTGCTGGGCTGGGCCGAGCTGGAGGGCAATGCGGCGTTCGGCCGCCTCCATGCGAGCGGGCTGCGCCGCTACGTCGAGGACGCGGATTTCCGGGATGCCTGCCGGGAGGCGACCGGGTGGGTGCTGGCCGGGAAGCTGCCCGCAGGTCAGGCGCCGGACGAGGAGCAGGTCGAGCACGCGGTGCGCTACTTCCTGGCCGAGCTGCCGCTGTTCATCGACACCCCGGCGATCGTCGGCGCCGAGACATCCGTGTTCTGTTACCACGAGCCGCCCGCTGTGCTGCGCCGCCTGTGCGGGGGCGAGCTGAGCTGGCGTCCTGCCGCCGGGCAGGGCTTCGCCGTCGTGGCACCGGCCGTACGCGACTGAGAGAGAGGAATGCTGCCGTGACGACCACCACTCGGGCCGATGCCGAGCAGTCCATAGAACTGACCATCAGCGGGATGACCTGCGCATCGTGTGTGGCGCGGGTCGAGCGGAAGCTGGGCAAGCTGCCCGGAGTGACCGCGACGGTGAACCTGGCAACCGCGACCGCGCACGTCACCCGCGAGGACCCGGCGGTCGAGGTGGCGGAGCTGATAGCCGCCGTCGAGGCCATCGGTTACGGCGCCGAGGCGCCCCGGACCGACACCCCGGGCGCGGACCATGAGGCAGTCGACGCCGAGGGCGCACACCTTTCCGGGCTGCGCCGCCGCCTGATCGTCTCGGCGCTGCTCGGGCTGCCGGTCGTCCTGGTGTCGATGCTCTCCGCGCTGCACTTCGCCGGCTGGGAGTGGGTCGCGCTGGTCTTGGCGACCCCGGTGGTGGCGTGGGGCGCGTGGCCGTTCCACCGCGCTGCGGCGCTGAACCTGCGGCACGGGTCGGCGACGATGGACACCCTCGTGTCGCTCGGTGTGCTGGCCGCCTACCTGTGGAGCGTGGGGACCGTGGCGCTGGGTGGGCATCACCTGTACCTGGAGGTGGCCGTCGTCCTGACGGCGTTCCTGCTGGCGGGCCGGTTCTCCGAGGCCCGTGCCAAGCGGAGGGCGGGGGACGCGATTCGGGCGCTGATGGACCTGGGTGCCAAGGACGTCGCCGTACTGCGCGAAGGAACAGAAGTACGGTTCCCGGTCGAGGAGTTGGCGGTCGGCGACCTGTTCTTGGTGCGGCCCGGCGAGAAGATCGCCACGGACGGTCAGGTTGTCGAGGGTGCCTCGGCGGTGGACGAGTCGCTGCTGACAGGTGAGAGCGTGCCGGTGGAGGTGGAGCCCGGCTCGGCCGTGACCGGAGCGACCGTCAACAGTCACGGGCGGCTGACCGTACGGGCCACCCGGGTCGGGTCGGACACCAAGCTGGCGCAGATCGCCGCGCTGGTGGAGCGGGCCCAGACCGGCAAGGCGGAGGTGCAGCGCCTGGCCGACCGGATCTCGGCGGTGTTCGTACCCGTCGTCATCGCCCTGTCGATCGGCACGTTCGCCGTGTGGATGCTGACCGGTGCCTCGGCGGCCGCCGCACTGACCGCGGCGATTGCCGTGGTGATCACCGCCTGCCCGTGCGCGCTGGGGCTGGCCACGCCCACCGCGCTGATGGTCGGTACCGGGCGCGGCGCCCAGCTCGGGCTGCTGATCCGCGGCCCCGAGGTGCTGGAGTCGACGCGGCGGATCGACACCGTCGTCCTGGACAAGACCGGCACTGTCACCGAGGGCAGGATGCGCCTGGTCGACGTCGTAGCGGCCACCGGCGAGGACGAGCAGGAGGCGCTGAGGCTGACCGGTTCGCTGGAGGACGCCAGCGAACACCCGATCGCCGCCGCCATCTCCAACGCCGCACGCGAGCGCCTTGGCTCCCTCCCGGCCGTGACCGGCTTTGCCAACACGCAGGGCCGGGGCGTGACCGGGCAGGTCGAGGGACGTACGGTGCGCGTGGGCCGGTCGGCGTGGCTGGAGGAGCAGGGCCAGGTGGTGCCCGACGAGCTCGTCCGCGCACAGAAGGAGGCCGAGGCCCAGGGGCGTACGGTCGTCTTCGCCGCCTGGGACGGGCGCGTGCGCGGTGCGCTGGTGGTCGCCGACACCGTCAAGCCGACCAGCGCCGAGGCGGTCGCCGACCTCAGGCGGCTCGGGCTCACACCCGTGCTGCTGACCGGCGACAACACGGCGGCGGCACGGGCGGTGGCGGCCGAGGTCGGCATCGGCATCGATCAGGTGATCGCCGAAGTGCACCCGGAGGACAAGGTCGCCGAGGTCGAGCGCCTCCAACGGCAGGGGCGGGTGGTGGCGATGGTCGGCGACGGTGTCAACGACGCGGCCGCCCTCGCCCAGGCCGACCTGGGACTGGCCATGGGCACCGGCACCGATGCCGCGATCGCCGCATCCGACCTCACCCTGGTACGGGGTGATCTGCGCGCGGCGGCGGACGCGATCCGGCTGGCCCGCGGCACGCTCCGCACGATCAAGGCCAACCTGTTCTGGGCCTTCGCCTACAACGTGGCCGCGCTGCCGCTGGCCGCGCTCGGCCTGCTCAACCCCGTGATCGCCGGAGCTGCGATGGCGTTCTCCTCGGTCTTCGTCGTCTCCAACAGCCTGCGGCTGCGCCGCTTCCAGCCACTGCGCTGACGCCGGTACGGGCGAGGGGCGTCCTGGGCAGAAGCCTGGGCCGCCCCTTCGGCGTACCTGCGCCCGGCCGGAGAGTGCTTCATCTGTCGGCGGGCCCGGCTGTGGGCTTGCGGGCGGTGAGGCGTTCGACGATGCCGAGCTTGAACCGGCCGTGCTGCTCGATCTCCACGCCCGCCGCCTGAACGTGCCGGAGGGGTCGGCGCAGCAGATGTTCCCCGCCTATCAACACGGTGATGAGTTCGATGATCTGCTGGAGTGCGCGGACGGGCCAGGTGGTGCTGGGGACGTGATCCAGCAGGAGGAGCCTGCCGCCGGGCCTGAGCACGCGGCTCATCTCCGCGATCGCGCGCTGGTCGTCGGGGATCGCGCACAGCGAGAGGGTGCACACGACGGTGTCGAAGGACATGTCCGGGAACGGCAGGGCCTGTGCGTCACCCTCGCGCAGGTCCGCGGCCAGGTTGAGCCCGCCTGCACGGCGCCGGGCGGCGGCACATCTGAGGGCTCCACTCGATGCCGGTCAGCCGCAAACCTGGAGGGTAGAGCGGCAGGTTCAGACCGGTGCCGATGGCCACCTCCAGGACATCGCCAGAGGCCTTGGAGCACACCCACGTGCGGCTTTCGCCGAACAGGGTGCGGTCGAAGAACCGCATCTGCCGGTCGTAGGAGCGGGCGTGCTTGTCCCAGTAGCGGCGCAGCCGCTCGTTGCTGCTCGGCTCGGGCATGCTGCCATCGTCACCGCCGGCCGACTTCTGCGCACGGCACCGTCGCCCCGCGGGAGAACCCGGCCGGAGGACTTCCCCCGGCCGGGCCACCCTTGGGCTTGGGCGTTGTCGTGTCAGTCGGCCGGGCGGGCCGTGTAGTCGCCGGCCTGCTCCACCGCCGCGACGAGTACGGCCGTGGCCACGTCGGCGCCTTCGTCCAGGCGGACGGTGGTGCGCCCGGTCTTCACGTCGGTGTGGGAGGAGCGGACCCCGGGGATGTCCTCCAGCTCGTCATCGATGAGCAGGCCGCAGCTGGTGCAGTGCATGCCCTCGACGTGGAGCACCAGCCCCCGCCCGGTGTCGGCTTCGGTCTTGTTCTTACGGCTGAACAGCTTCACTACCGGTCCTTCTTGAAGTCGATGGCGCCGGTCTGCATGCCCATGGCGCAGGAGAAGCGGAGCGTGCCGGGCTTACGGGTGCCGAGGTCGATGTTGGTGTCGCCGTCTCGTTTGACGATCTCCTGGACGCCGAGTTCGGGGATGGTGAACGCGCGGGCGCAGCCACCGGAGTCCTTGCCGTGCAGCACGAGCGTGGTCGGCACTCCGGCCTTCGCGGTGAACTGGGTGGGGGCGTAGAAGTCCGTCACGGTCAGCGTGACGATCTGCTTGCCGGAGGCGTCGATATGCACCGGCTCCGGGACATCGGCCCCGATCGTCCCTCCGCCGCCGGAGCCGCCCTGCTCGCCGCCTTCGACGGTGAACGGCTCACTCGCCACAGCCTGCTTGTCGGGGGTGGTGAACGAGACCCAGCCACCGGCCTGTAGCGCGGAGCCCGTCGTCCAGGCCGCGACGCTCAGCACCACCACACCGGTGAGCGCGGCCAGTCGCCCGGACAACGCCTGGCTGCTGCGGCGGAAGAGGTAGCCGAGCACGGCGAACAGCGGCGCCGTACCGATCACGAAACCGGCCATCACCGCCGCCCCGGCCAACGGGGATCCGGAGGTGACGGCGAGCAGCTCCATCGACAGGGTCACCCCGCACGGCACCAGCACGGTGGCGAAGCCGACCAGGGCCGGGGTGACGGCCGAGCCGGTCCTGGTACTGCGCCGCATCAACCGGCCGAACGAAGCCGGAGGACGCGGCACCAGCCGCCCTACCCACCTGACGCCGAACAGGTCCAGCGCGAACAGCACCATCAGCACCCCGGCGGCCAGCAGCAACACCGCCTGGGTACGAGGGCTGGGCTGCAGCGCATCACCAAAGACACCCAGCAGTGCGCCGAGCAGGGTATGCGAGAGCAGCTTCCCGGCAAGGAACGCCCCGACCGGCGCCAGCGGCGTGGCAGCTCGTTCCACCGGAGGCGCGGCGGCAGGGCGGGTCTGACGGGGCGACCTCTTGGAGGCCGATTTCGTGGAGGAAGGAGCGGGGGCGGGGGTAAGGCGGCGGGTCACCGCTCCGGCCAACAGCCCCCCTTGAACGGCGGCGCACGAGGCGCCACCGGCGAGCAGACCGGTACTCGCACCGGTAATCAGCAATGCGACGGACGACGGCATGCGTCGTTACTCCTGTTCTGCGACGACGGCACGCACACAGGAATGCGGTTACGGGCGTACCGAGGCGGACGTGAGGAACGCGGCGTCCCACGAGGCGGCCTGAGGGGCAGCCTCACGGGCGGCGAGCCGTCACGTCCGCGACACGCACAACCGGTGCAGATCAGGAGGAGCGACCGCTGGAGGCGGTGCGTTGGGCTGTGCCACCAGCCGCGCAGGGGAGCATGCGATCGCGCGCGGGGTGACCGCGGGCGCCTGGCCGGCCGGGCCGTCCTGGGCGAGCGTGGCCTCTGGCGCCGCACACTGCTTCTCGGCCGCCGGGCAGCGCGGGCTGTGATCCACCGCCGACTCGGCTACGGCCGACGCGGCAGCATCAATGGCATGTACGTGGCCGTCGCCTGGCGCGGTCCCTACCGCCGCATGCGAGGCCGCATCCATTGGCGCCGACACCGCCGCTGGCATCGCCATGGGCATGGTCATCGCCATCGCGGGGCGCGCGAGCCCCGACAGGCACACGAACAGCGCGCACACCAACAGCGCCCCGGACCACGTCCGGAGCGGCAGGAGCACGCGTCGCGACATGCGCGCCATGCTAAGCCATGCCCGACGGCCACCCGGCCGATCATGGAAACCGGGCTACTCGCCTTCTGGCCAGTCGTAGCTGTTGGGCACGTCGGTTCTCTGGACCGCCGGCCCGTGCGATGGTGACCCAGCAAAGGATGTCGGAACCAGGGGTGCGGCCACAGATCATGATGTCGTCGGGGCAACGTCGGGACGCCAGTGTTCGCGGGTGTGGTGCCAGGTCTCCTGTGCGCCCGGCGTGTCGTCGGCAATGCTTCCAGGCTGTTAGTCGCTGTCCGGGACGGGGACGGGGACGGGGACGGGGTCGGGGCGGAGGACGTGGACGACACCGTTGATGCCGCCGGCGCCGTAGGTCTCGAGGAAGGGCTTGTAGTCCGCGGGCAGGCGGGTTCCCAGCTGGCGCTCGACGGCCGCCGAGTCGATCTGCTCATTGACAGCGGTGTCGGTGGGCGTGATCTGCGCCAGCGCGACGATCTGGGGATCAGCCTCAAGTTCGGACAGATCTGGGCAGTCGGACCTCCGTGCTCTCTCAGTTGGCGTGAAGGATCCGAAAGCGATCGGGTTCCGCCGGATCTCGATCAACGACTTGGATCGGCGTCCAAGCCCATTGCCAAACGCTGATGCCTGGCGTGCGGGAGAACTGGATCTGCCCGCGGGTGCCTTCGACTGCAACGCGCGGCCAGGATTCGGCAGTGCGCGCCCGGTCCGCGCCGTGAGAACGCAGCACATCGGCGAGGACGGCGACCGTGTCGTAGCCCTCGAAGGCGACGAAGGAGGGCGCTTCGGCTAGCCGCTCGCGGAGGGCCGTCTCGACTCGTGCACCGAGTGGGCTGAGGCGCTCGGGCAGGTAGCGCAAGAACGGGATCGCGGCACTGTCGTCGCCCAGCAACTTCGCCCATTCGGCGAACTCCGGTTGCCCGGCCGGAGCACCAATCATGATCTCGGCGAGGCGCTGGTCGCGGCGGACGGACTTGACGATCGACACTGCCGGCTCCGGGTGGCCGACCAGAAGAAGGAGGGCTGTCGCGCGATTGTCGACGAGTTCGTCGCACACGGCCGTGGGGGCGAGCGCGCGCATATCGAGTTCGATGACGGTGCCGCCGCGTGGAGCGAGGTAGTCCCGCAGAATGCGGGCCCCAGATGCCCAGTAGACACTCGACTCGGCTGCTACGGCGATTCGACTGTGGCCCGCGCTGAGGAGGAAGTCTGCGTAGATCTGCCAGCCGTGGGACTGCGCCGGGGCGAGGCGCGCGACCCATTCCGTCGGTTGTTCGGTGAGCGCGTCGAGAACCGCTGAGGAGCAGAGGAACGGCAGGCCGAGGGCGTCGGCCCTGGCGGCAGCGGCGCGAGCGACGACGCTGTGATACTCCCCCGCCAAGGCGGCCACGCCCAGGCGAGCCAATTCATCTACGGCCGCTGCGGCCCTCTGTGGATCAGCCGCGGTGTCTCGGACCACCAGCTCGAGTGGTCTTCCGACGATCCCACCGGAGTCATTGACTTCGCGAACGGCCAGCTCGAGTCCAGCGAGCAAGTGTTGGCCCGCCTCGGCCCAGCCAGGCCGAGTTAGCGGAACGAGAGCGCCGATCTGGACGGATGATCCGTCAGCCCGCCCCGCTCCAGGTGGCGATGGTGGCGTATTCATGCGTTGGCGTCTCCCGTTGATCCGGACGTGCAGCTTAACCGCCTGGTACGACCGGTACGCACCCATGGGGCTGCGTGACCGGTTCCGTGGTTCACTGGACAAGATTCGTGATGTCGCTGGCTCATGGCGGCATGCCGGCAGCCTGATGCAGCGGTTTCTCGAGGACGCGCAAACCTACGTCGGGACCGCGAGCAAGGCGATCGTGGACGCTGCGCTTGCCCAACTGCACGAGGCCCACCGCTACGGCACCGAGATCCTCATCCGCGGCGACAGTGCGGGCAGCTCCAAAGTTTTCCTCGCCCACCGCCGCCAGCTGCGCGAGCGAGGGATGAACACCTTCTTCTCCGTCGGCACCGCCGTCACCCAAGACGTTCGCCGCGCGATCCGCACCGTTCCCGACCGCCTGTGGCATCCCGCCCTCGACCAGGACGGGTCCCTGCGGTGCGGGGCCGAGGTCACCGAGCTGACCGGGCTGGTCGACCTCACGGGCTACCCGGACGGCACCCGCCTCCTGGTGCGCCGCGAACGCCCGCACCCCGGCGCCCAACTGTCGTTGTTCGACCAGGACGAGGACCTGCGGCATCAGGTATTTCTCACTGGCACACCGTTCGCAGGCGGCGGCTCGGCCCAGTACCTGGAGGTCCGCCACCGCGGCCATGCCACGGTCGAGGACCGCATCCGCTGCGGCAAAGACACCGGATTCGGCCGCTTCCCCTCACGCCACTTCCCGGTCAACGCCGTCCGGCTGGAGCTGTCCCTGACCGCGATCGACCTGCTCGCATGGACCAGCATCCTGCTGCTGGACGGCGCTCTCGCCCAAGCCGAGCCCAGAACGCTGCGCTACCGGCTCCTGCACGTCGCCGCCCGGCACACTCGCGGTGCCCGCCGCCTCCGCCTGAGGATCTCGGCGACCTGGCCATGGCGACACGAACTCACCACCGCATCCCACCGCCTCGCCTCCCTGCCCCGCGAGGCCGGCTGACCAGCAGGCCCCTGCCCGCCCACGACCCGAAGGACTTCGGAGAACCCGGCCATAGCGCCGGGACCTCGGCATGCCAAGCAGCCGAAATCGACCAGGCCCGCCATCAAGTTGACCGTGAACCACACCTCACCAGCCCCAACCGAAGCGGCGAGGCTAGTAACTCGTAATTTAGGAATTATTATTGACACGCGCCGGTAACCGCTGCAAGATCCTGGAAACAAACCGCAGGCGCGCGGGCGTTGACTGGTCCGAAGACCGACCGCCGCACCCTCCACGAGGGAGCGGTACCTCGGACTCACGACCAGGACGGGTCGGCCCGCCTGATCGATGGGACAGCGAAGGTTCCGATGTGAAACGACATCTCACCGTCCTCCTCGCCCTCCTGACCGGCTTGCTGGTCTTGCCGGCACCCGCCCACGCCGGCCCAGCGGCCGGCACTGTCGCCGTCACGGCGCCAGCACCACAGCAGGTGCTGAGCCCGACGCCGTACATGGGCTGGAACACCTACTACGCGCTCGGTGGCGATCCGACCGACGCCGAGGTCAGGTCGATAGCCGACTTCCTGGTCAGCAGCGGCCTGCGCGACGCCGGCTACGAGTACGTCTGGATCGACGGCAACTGGGCGGCGCCGACCCCGCGCAGCGCAGCCGGCGACCTGGTGCCCAACCCCGACCAGTTCCCGAACGGGCTGAAGCCGCTGGTCGACTACATCCACTCCAAGGGTCTGAAGGCCGGCATCTACACCGACGCCGGTCCGTACATCCCGGGCAAGTGCGGACTCGGCAGCCACGGCTACTACCAGCGCGACGCGGACAACTTCGCCGCCCTGGAGTTCGACGCGGTCAAGGTGGACTACCTCTGCGGGATCGCCGCGGACCTCGACCCGAAGACCGTCTACACCGAGTTCGCGCAGGCGTTGCGGAACAACGCCAGTGGGCGCCCCATGCTCTTCAACCTCTGCAACCCGGTGACCTCCCCGGACTGGGGCAACTACCCGGAGGAGCAGCAGTCGACGTACTCCTGGAGCTATGCGCCGGGGATCGCGCAGTCCTGGCGGACGTACACGGATGTGGGTTTCGTCGGCGAGATCAAGTTCAAGGACGTGCTGCGGAACTACGACGCGAACGCGCGGCACCCCGAGGCCGCCGGGCCGGGGCACTTCAACGACCCGGACTACCTCGGACCTGAGCTGGGGATGACCGACGAGGAGTTCCGTACCCAGATGACGCTGTGGTCGGTGGCGGCCGCGCCGCTGGTGATCGGCAGTGACGTCCGTAAGCTCAGCCAGACCTCGCTCGGCATTCTCACGGACAGCGATGTACTCGCGATCAACCAGGACACCGCCGGCATCCAGGCCGTCCGCGTCGGCCCCGCCGGTACGACGGAGACCTGGGTGAAGCGGCTGGCCAACGGTGACCGTGCCGTGGTGCTGCTGAACCGGGGCGACAGCCCGACGACCGTGACCACGAAGGCGTCGTCGGTCGGGCTGTCCGGGGATCGGTTCACCCTGAAGAACGCCTGGACCAACCAGGTCACCGAGAGCGCCGGTACCATCAGTGCCGCCGTCCCGGCCCACGGCGCGGCCCTGTTCCGGGTCGGCCCGGCCACAGGCAAGCCCGGTGTTCCGCACGTCGTCGCCGGCCTGCCGCAGGTGACGCAGGTCGGTGGCGACGCGGTGCCGGCCGGGGTCGCCCCGGTGGTCGCCGGCGGCGACCAGGCCCGGGTCGAGGTCACCGTCCGTAACGACGGTGCGCAGCCGGTCTTCGCGCCGCAGGTTGAGCTGAAGGTGCCCGCCGGCTGGACGGCCCGTCCGCTCGGCGAAGCGCCGAAGCTGCTGGACTCCAACCGCTCCGAGACCTTCGCCTTCACGGTGACCCTGCCGGCCACCGCCGCGCCGGGCAACACCGCGCTGACCGCCACCACGTCGTACAAGGTGATCGGCAAGGGACAGCTGCGGCAGGAGACGGCCACATCGGTAGTTGTCGCACCGGCGGCGCCGGACGGCGACGTCGTCCTGTCGCACCACAAGTGGATCAGCGCCACCAGCGGGTGGATGAGCCCGACGGTCGACCTGAGCGTCGGTGGCTGGTCGCCGATCAGCATGCTCGGCCAGGTCCACCCGACCGGTATCGGGGTCGCCTCGCCCTCCGCGGTCCGCTACTACCTCGGCGACCAGTGCAGCCGGCTGACCGCGACCGTCGGCATCGACGATGCGGTGCGCAACGTCGGCCCGGAGGGCGGCACGTCGACCTTCCAGGTGATCGGTGACGGCCGGGTGCTGTTCGACAGCGGTGTGCTGACCCGCGACGACACCCGCCAGGCCGACGTCGACCTGACCGGCGTCCGGGTGCTCGACCTGGTGGTCGGCGACGCCGGCGACGGCGGCTACAACGACCGCGCCAACTGGGCCGGTCTGAACGCCACCTGCTGATTCGGCTCGGCCGCACCCAGGTGACACCTCACCTGGGTGCGGCCGATTCGCCAAGACTTTGAGACGCCGTGGCGCGGTTACGCGCCACGGCGTCGTGATGTCGGGCCGGCCCGGATGGGGAGCGGACGGCCCTTCCCTGCGTGCGCCCCTCAGTCAGGTCAACGGCGGCGCCAGTCGCGGGCAGCGGGTGCTCAGTTCCCCGATTCCTCCTCGCATACCGTGAGGGCGACCTCCCACGCCGACGGGAAGCCGCCCTCATTCCTGTCCGTCATCAGCGCCGACCGTACGGCCCACAGCTCTTCCCGCGACCACTCTTGCCGCACGCCCCGCCCCTTCGCCCGCTCCTCCCTCGATCAGATCAACGACGGGCGCCAGGACTGGTGAGCAGGTTGAGGCGGTCGAGGACTTCGGCGGTCCGCACGACCGGCAGTCCGCGGACCCTCAAGGCCGGGAAAAGCTCGGAGTGCCGGATCGTCTCGCCCTCGCAGTGGCCGGACAGCAGGATGACCAGGGTCCGGTCGACGTCGCTGGTGATCCAGCGGCTCCAGCCGCGGGCAGTGCCTTTGGCTTGAGGAGGTGGACATCCGCGACGGCCGCATCAGCGGCCTTCCTGCCGGGCGTTGGAGGAGTCGATCGTGTACGACAGGCATCCGTGGCCCGCGCGCGCACCCGGGCAGGTGGCGTCTTGCCGGTCGAGTGCTACTCCGGCGCCTGCGGGCAGCGGCGCAGCCCGGAACGGCCCGGTGGCGACCCTCCTGGTGGGGGGACTGCCTCCGGGCCGTCTCGGTATGCCGCTCAGCTGTGTGCGTGTGCCGCGTGGATGCGCTGGCTCTCGCCTACTTGGAGTCGTGGACGCGCAGGAATGTCTCGAGCCCGGCCAGGTCGTCGGTGTTGAGGTAGTCGACATCGGCGTCGACCAGTTCCTTCCAGACCGCGTCACGCGCAGGTCCGGCCGTGTCGGGGGTGGCCCAGAAGCGGACCTGCTGCCCCTTGGTGTGGGCGTCGGCCACGATCTGACGCAGCTTCGCGCGTTCGTGCACCGGCATCGGGCCCACGCCCTGCCAGGCGAAGTTCTTCGTCCAGTTGTCGCTGATCAGCGGGATGAATGAGGCGGGAGCGCTGGTGCCCAGGTCGGCGAGGCGGCCGTCGTAGAAGGCGGAGCGCACGTTCTGCGCCTCCATCGGGATCCGTGCGGCGCGGTCGCCGGAGATGACCGGGGTCACCGCTGCGGCGTGCACCTTGCCGGGCGTGGACGTGGTCAGCATCGACCGGTAGCGCTTCAGATGCTCGGCCAGCACCTCGTAGGTCTCCGCGCCTGGGGTCTTGATGTCGATGAGCAGCTGAAGCGAGGTGGTGTGGCCGTCGTACACCTCGCCGTGGTTGGCCTTCACCCGCTTCATCAGCGGGTCGAGGTAGAGCGACTCGAGCGTGCGGCCCGGTGTCAGGTCCTCCTTGTCGTGACCGATCAGCAACTCGTCGCCCACCAGCCAGATGTCGGCCTCGATGCTGCTGAAGCCGTGCGACAGTGCATCGTCGAGCGGGTTGGTGTGCTCGTAGTCGTTGTGGGCGTGGGCCCGTGCGAGCGGGGCTGGGGACGGTGCCGCGTCGGTGGATGCGGCGTAGGACGGGGCCGCCAGACCACTCGCAAGGACAGTGGTGGTGAGCGTGACGAGAGCACGGCGCGTATGCCGGAACATGAAGCCTCCTGGATCTCCGCCCGTGTGTGGGACCGGGCGGCCTGACGGAGGCTAAGAAGCGGCGGTGTCTCTTTGCGCACGCGGCGGGAAACATGCCGTGAATCAGGCCTGGCTGTACCGCCTCGGGCATGGCTGTTCCTCGGACGTTGCTCCGGCCGTCGGCGGTGGATGTGAAGGCCGAGGCAAGCGGGCTGCGGAGCAGGCGCATCACGGGATGCACAGGACCCAGGACTTTGGCGGCATGCGCAGGCCGCAGGCGCACCACTGAGTGCGGCGTGTGCGAGGCGCTGGATGGATGGGGAGTTGTCACGCCGACAGGGCGCTCTGTGTGGGTGCCGTGGGGCAGTTCATTGCCGAAGCCGTCGACACCGTGCCGGGTTCCGCTCGTCTGTGAATCTGCGTCGGGGCAGCCGGTCATGTCAGGTCCGCTGGTTGTGCAGGTCGTCGCGGAGCGGTGAGGGCGCCGAGGCCGCGGATGCCGGTGAAGGGGACGAAGCGGACGAAGCGGACGCCGGGGTGGGTTGTCGAGTAGCAGAGTGATGTGGCCGTGGCCGGCGGCGCGGCTGGCGGCGAGCAGGGTCGACTGCCAGGCCATGATGGTCGCCCCGGCGTTCTCGGTGGTGGGCCGGGGCGGCTCAGCTTTCGCCGCCGAAGCGCTCACGGCACGACTCAAGATCTGGAAGACGTCGATGTCGCCGGTGTCGATCACGTGCAGGCCCCTCCAGCACGCTTTCGTCCGGCCTTGCCAGGGCACCGCGCACCCCCAGCGGCCGCGACAGCAGTTCGCGGGGATGATCTGACGGTTTCGCACCGGCAGTCCACAGCGGGATGTGCCGCAGGGTACGAGGCCCGGCAGGCCGGTACAACGCAACCGGAAGCTGCCCCTGCGGCGCTCGAACGGTGCACGACCTGGATACTTCCTGACTCGATTCATGCAGACCCTGGGGATGGCGCGGTACCGCTCGCCGCCATGCCGCAGACCCCGCAAGCCTCAACCCCCGGTTCGATGAGCCGACCCGAGCGGCGCACCCGTGGCGCATCGCGAGCTCCGACCCCTGCCCGCGGCTCAGTCCGCCGGGGCGCGGCGTCCTCTGCCGCAGTGGGTCCTAAATACTTGACGCATCCACTATATAGTTTACTATTCAACTTCTTAATTGGTTGGAGCCCCGCGTGTGCTGCCGGCCCATCGGCCGATCACAGTCCGCGGCGGCCCAGTTCGGAAGGAAAACTCATGACAACGAAGCTCACAGCAGCGGACGGAGCAAGCCGCCGCAGATTCCTGAAGGGGGCGACGGTCGCTGCCGCCGTGCCTGCCGCGGCCGCGCTGCTCGGCGGCGCGCTGCCCGGCACCGCAGCGGCGACTGATACGACCGCACTACCGGACTACGCGCCGATCCCATCGGGCTCGGTCGGTCCCGCGCTCAACGCGGACGGCTACTTCGTGGGCCGGATCAAGGGGAACCTCTACTGGGTGACCGACTCGTACTACCAGGCCATGTTCCTGACCACCAGGGAGGGCGTCGTACTCGTCGACGCGCCGCCCACAATCGGACACAACCTGCTGCGCGCCATCGAGCAGGTGACCAGGGCCAACGGCATGCCCAGCAAGGTCACGCACCTGGTGTACTCCCACTCCCACGCCGATCACATCGGGGCCTCGGCCATCCTGGGCAAGGACGTGGTGCGCATCGGCCACACCGAGACTCGTCGCTTGCTGCGCCTGGACCGGGACCCGAACCGGCCGGTCCCGACGGTGACCTTCGACGACCGCTACGTCCTGAAGGTGGGCGGCGAGCGACTGGAACTCGCCTACCATGGTCCGAACCACTCGCCCGACAACATCTTCATCTACGCCCCCGACCAGGCGACCCTGATGGTTGTGGATGTGCTGTACCCCGGTTGGGTGCCGTTCAAGAACCTCGCCGTCTCTCAGGACATCCCTGGCTGGGTGAAGGCACACGACGTGGCGATGGACTACCCGTGGCAGACCCTGGTCGGTGGCCACCTCGGACGTCTCGGAGTCCGCGCCGACGGTGATCTGCAGAAGCAGTACATGGCCGACCTCGACGCCTCCGTCCGCAACGCCTCGGCGACGGTGGACCCCACGCCCTACTTCCAGAAGTACGGACCCACCGGAAACTCCTGGGCCATCTTCAAGGCCTACCTCGACGCCGTCGCCCAGCAAGCCGCTGACCCGGTGATCGCCAAATACACCGGAACTCTGGCCGCCGCCGACGTCTTCACGGCCGACAACGCTTTCACACTGCTTGAGTCGCTGCGCATCGATGGCGGACAGCTCGGCCCCTTCGGCATCCGTCCGTAAGCAGCCGCACCCACTCCCGCTCCTTCTCCGCAGCCGGTCGGAGTGGGAGGCACCGGAAACTCCTCGATCCGTGGAGCCGGCGCCGGACTCGGCCGTGCAGGCGAGGCCCGCGCGGCCGGGTCACCGCCGTGACCGGGGCACCGTGCCGCGGCGACGGCGGCGAGCCGGTGCGGACGGCTCGGCGCGGCGATGATCGAGTACGCCCGTCCGGGGATCCGCCTTCTTGGGCAAGCCCAGAGGTCGCGCACCGGCGGCATCCTGCGGGCCGCACTCGAGCGCCACGGCATCACCCCCGCGTATGCGGGGATGGCGTCGAGCGCGGCTCCCTCAACACCACCTTGGAGGGCGCACCCCGCGTATACATCACCGCCCACAACGACAGCGGCCACACCGGCTACGACCTGCCCGAGACGGGTCACATCGGCTTCACTGCCGTGACCACCGACGCCGGAACGTCGATGGTGTGGGACGGTCATGCGCACCCGTCTCCGAGTCCGTTGTTGTCGAGTCCTCCAAGTCGAGCAGGTGTCATGACACTGGGTCGCAAGGGTGTAAGGCGCATCGTTGTCGACGGGTACGGCCTACGGCTGGCGCTTGCGGCGTAGAACAATCCACCAGCATCCACACGGGCCTGATTGACCCAGATGCGGATGGTCTGCGCCAAGGGCTCAAACTCCTTGGCCAGGTCCTCGGGCGGGCAGCCGGCCGGGCGAGTCGACGATCTGGCCGCCAGGACTCCGGCAGGTCTACGCGGGACGCGCCCCTGGGCTGCGGTCGCCGAGCACGAACGCGGCCGGCCAGCTTTCGCGCAGGATCCGGACCAGCAGCGGGTGCTCGGAGTCGAGAACCTCGCTGAGCCGGATCGAGCCGTCCGCCTCGATCCGCTGCCCGCCGAGCAGGACGCGCGCCTGGAGCAGCTCCTCGCCCCATGGCTCGATGGCGTTGCAGAACAGGCCCTCGAAGCGGTGACCGGCCAGGGTGCCGTCGTGCACCCGGCGGGTGTAGTCCTCGATCACCTCGGCGGACAGGTACACCCAGGCCAGGTGAACCACGGTGCGGCCGTCGTCGAGGCGGATCGGCAGCCGGACCTTGAGAAAGTTGCCGACACCTCGGGCGACCATCACCGCGCCGGTATCGGCGGTGACCCGCTCCGCCCGCTCGGCCGGGGAGAGTTCGGCGATCAGGTGGGGGAGGGGGTGGGCGAAGCCTGGATGCTCCGGGTCGAAGGTGCCGCCGCAGTCGCACCCGCACCCGCTCCCGCCGGCCGCGTGGTCGTGCAGCTCTGGGCCGGAGCCGATGGGCAGCACCAGGGTGAAGGACCGGGCGACGGTGAAGACCGTCGGCTCGGGCAAGCCGAGTGCGGCCAGCGCGGCGGAGGCGGCCTCGTGCCGCTCGCCGTTGACGCGCACCTCGGCCTCCACGGCGCCTGGGGCGCCGCCGTAGAAGACCCGGACACCGTTGAACCAGGGCGACTCCAGGTCGGCGGTGAAGGTGTGGGCGATCTCGCGGAGCACGTCCGCCTCCAGCAGTGCGTTCTGGAGACGGAGGTTCTCCCGGTCGGAGAGCCCGTAGGCCAGCACGCCCGAGGTGATGGACCGCCACCCCGGAACGCCACGCTCCTCGTCGGGGCCCCAGTGCTCGGCGAGCTGCTCGTGCCCGTCGAGCAGCTCGAGCATGCAGGCGCCGGCGGAACGGGCCCAGAGGCCGGCCGCGTCACGCGGGGTGGTGACCACCACGACGCAGTCCACGAAGCAGGGCACGTCGGGCTGGATGCTCACGTCCGGGAAGGCGATCAGGTCGTAGTGCCCCTCGTCCCCGTGCCCTGCCGGCCCGATACCGACGGCCCAGCCCTGCGGACTGAGGAGCGAGTTGCCCTTGAGTTCGGCGCCCGCCGTGCAGCCGGGGGCGACCTCCTCCAGGGCGTCGCGGACCAGGGTGAGGAAGTCGAGATCGGGCAGTCGGCCCTCGGGGGGCTCGGTGACGCGCGGGCGGCGGCGTATCCAGGGCATGCGGGGATCATACGGAAGCGGTGCTGGTGGGCCATCTGCATCTCCGCAGGCAGGGTATGGGCGGTGCAGGCTGCCGGCGGTAGGGGCGGAGGGTCGGCCGAGCCGAGCCATCGGTGCGGAGCCGTGCTCAGGCGCTGCTACTTCCCACCGACATCGCACACGGCCGTGATCGGGAAGTGGTCTTGCAATCCGACGACACACGCTCTCGGTTGTGGCCTACGCAGCCACGCTGGTTATGGCCGGGCATCAGGCGGTCCCGTCGCGTGACGGTGGCTTCGGCTGGCGATAGAGAACCGGGCGGCACCGAGATAGTGCCAGCCCGTCAGGATTTTGGGGATCATGCGGCAGTGTGCGGCTCGCTCTGGCCGAATCGAAGAGCGCGCAGGATCCGCCCCTGCTCCTTGCGGGCGACAGCAGCGGGGGATGCGGCCGGTGGCACGGCGCAGGGCCAGAGTGGCAAGGGCGTCGGCGGTCTCGTTGAGGTCGTGGCCGATGTGGCCCTTGAGCCAGCGGACCTCAACGCGGTCGCGGTGCGGCATCAGGTCGGCGAGGAGCTGCCTGCCCTCGGGGAACACAACAGTGCGGTGGGCCACCGCCGGGTTGGCGTTTTCAAGGGCCCGGTTGATGGTGGCGACGGCTTCGGAGCTGTCACACAGGATGACGACGGGGCAGTCCCGGCTGCGGTCGAGGAGGGCGAGGGCGGCGTTGCAGATGCCGACGACCTCCTCCTCGCCGCTGCCGGAGGCCATGGAGTCGCCATGGCCCGTGATGCCCGTTTCGGAGACCCAGCCATAGCCGCACACGGTGGACTCGTCGCCGACCGCGGCGTCGGCGACGGCTACGACCGCATGGGGGAGGAGGTCGTCGAGGATCGCGTATCGGTCTGAGGCGGTGTCGGGCTCGGCGATCTCCCTCGTGACGTCATCCCTCGTCCAGCCCAGCCGTGGCAGGGACTTCCATGACAAGGGCCTCGGCGAGAGCGAGGGGGCATCGCGGGCACTCCGCGGCCCGTTCCGGGCAGCCGGCCTGGTGCTCGGCGGACAGCTGCCGCGCCCGGTCCCACAGGTCCAGGTGGACGGTGGCGAAGCGTCCGAGGGCCCCTTCGCGGCACTGGACGACGAGGTCGGCGAACGCCCCAGTAGCCGTGAGATCCCGAATACGGTCGTGGAGATCGGCGGTCCGGTGCTTGGCCTCGACCGCACGGGCGGCGAGGATCGCGGTGTCGTGATCGGCATCGCCGAGCGCGTCGAGCTGGGCGCTGCGGGCGGTGGGGGACGGGCGAGCGCGGCCCGCTCGCCCTGGGCGATCGCGTAACGGCCCCAGGCCAGCGCGGTACGGGGGTGCCGACTCCACCTATCGACGACCGCGTCATGTTCAAGGTGCGGGTTCTCCGCGTCCCGGGCGTCGTGCAACAGGGCCTGGATGAAGGAGTCGTCTTCGCAGTCCAGAAGTTCGCGGATCGGCGAAGGGAACAGGAGGTGTAGGTCGCCTGTGATGGCATCGCGAGCGGCCTGAATCGTCCAGTCCACCGGGCATTGGGTGGTGCCCTCCATCATCGATGGATCCTCAGCGACCTGGAGAAGGCCTTCACGCGATCCGTCCCCAAGGTGCTGACATCGTCCGATCTCGGCGACCAGGCGAAGGGTTTCCACGCGGAGCCCGGGGGACCCGGTAGCCGCGATCCGGAGCAGGAACGGCACCGCCAATGCTCCCACCGCGATCGTGCTGCCCTGGTGGTGAAGATTTATCCACAGCTGCCACAAAGCCCCGTCGGCGGCTTCGGCATCTTCGGAGGCGAGCGTCGCAAGGAGACCGGGAATTTCCTCGCCCGGGCCATAGAAATGCGGAAACCGCTTCCAAGGGATCTCGTCGTACCTGAACCCGTCCCTGACCTCCCGTGGGATCGCGCCCACGACCGTACGCATGTCGCAATCCGTGCCCGCCCACGGCTCTGGCCACCTGGCCCAACGGTCATCGTCCACAGTCTGGCCTTCAGACATCACAGCCCTCCTCCACTTGCCGACCACGCGATCCGTGAACACCTTCATCAACGACCGGGCCGACACTGCACGCGCGAAACTTGGGTACGTCGTCCGGTCGATCGACGCCACCCGAACCCTCGACAGCCGTCACCCGCCAGCGCGAGCCCCGGGAGTCTAATGACCGTTGATCAAGAGTGCGGTCCGTTTCTGCCGGACTCCGGGACACCTCACCACGGTGACGTCATTTCTCGTGAGCCACTGCAGCACTCAAGATCGCCAACTGCTGCCCAAACCGCTGATCACACGCTGCTACTTCACGTGAACGAAGCCAGGTGGCCTTGCGCTCGATGCAGAGGAAGCTGATGATTCAACAGTTCTCCTGCACGCAGGGAACTTCGGGCTGGCCGCCGCGATGGGCGAAACGGAGTGACATGGCCCCTCTGTCAACCAGGTCGGCAGTCCCCGCGGATCTGCCGCACCTCTGCACGCTGCTGACCGATTGGGACAGGGTTGGCGCACTTTCGTGGGCCTTGCTTCTCCCGGATGTCGTAGCTGCTGGAGTAGCCAGGGTGGCCGAAGCCGACGGCGCACTGGTCGCGTGCGCGGTGGCCGAAGTGCCCTCGCCGGGCCATGTGCGACTGTCTGGGATAGCGGTCTGTTCCGGGATGCGCCGCCAGGGCATCGCATCTCGCCTGCTGACCGAGTTACTCGAGGAGGTGGCGGAGAGGCCGGGGGACCAGCCACTGATCTCCGCCGTAGTTCCATCGACGGAATTCGACGCCATGTGGTTCCTGCTGGCTCACGGGTTCATCGGGACCCGGGTCCTGCGAGCAGCCGCCCCGGCCGGAGACCTGCTCATCCACTACCAGCACAAGTTGCGAGTCGAGTACATCGACCCGGATGCCCGGCACCTCGTACCGGCGTCTGCCATGGAGCAGCTACGGGAGTCACTCGCACCGGTCGACCACGCCCTGACGGGCCTGGCAACCCTTGCCGGCGAACCTGCCTTCGAGATAGCCCGCTTCGAACGAGACGACCCTGCAACTCTCCAGTCCGGGGAAGCAGCCGCAGGCATTGCCTTCTCCGGCTCGTTGCTTGCTGCGATCACCTTCCTCTTGGGCTTTGCCTTTTCCTCCTCCCGCTTCCCCGACGACGTACGTCTGCTTCTCATCGGTGCGACGTTCAGCACCATGTTGTCTCTGATCGTCTATGCAAGTGCCTCCGGCGAACTGGCTCGAATCCGCTCGAACTCCTTCGGCAGGATCATGAAGTGGGGGAACGTACTGTCCGAGTACGGCGGCGTCCTGCCGTTCCTCATCTCACTTCCGGTCACCTATGCCCAGGTCAGCCGGAACCCCTGGACGACCATGGTGCTGGCCCTCGTGCTCAGCGCCTCGATCGTCGGCTACGAGCGGTCCGACTTCTCGATCGCACACCGCTTCCACCGCAGCAGGAGCGAAGTCGCGCTCATGCTGCTGACCGCAGCGTCGCCAACCGCCGGTGCCGCAATCGTGACCACCGGCACTCTCAGCTGGCCGTGGACGGCGACCCTGGCCGCCATCCTGGCGACACGAACCTGGCTGTACCTCTTCCGTCGGGGGCCCGAAGCCGGGATCGCCGGGCATCGCCGTCGGTGGCAGATCAGGGAGTGATCCCGGTCGCCTGTTGGACCCGCTCCACGGCTTCACGGGCACACCCCCACGACAGAGTGACGCCAGCACCGCCATGACCGTAGTTGTGCAAGATCAGCGTATCGTTGTGCCACTCCTCAGAGAGTCTGACCTCCGACCGCGTCGGGCGGAGCCCCACCCGGTGGTCGAGCACCCGGGCATCTGCCAGCGACGGTTCGACGGCAGCGCAGCGCTCGATGATCTCCTGGGCAGCTGCGAGGTCCGGCTGCAAGGACCAACTTCCCCGCTCCGCCGTCCCTCCGAGCACCACCGTGTTCGTATGCGGGTAGATGTACGTGAGGAGCTCGGCGCCAGGGGTGTCGTCACAGAAGAATGACTCGATGCCGGGGTTCTCGACCACGACCAACTGGCCGCGCACGGGCTCGACCGCAAGGTCGGCTGCAAGCGCTCGGGCGCCCATGCCCGAGCAATTGATCACCACCCGCACCGCTCCGGTGGCGGCCTCGTCAAGACTGGTGTAGTGGTGGTGCCGGATCCGCCCGCCGGCGCGGGCCAGGCGCTGGGTCAGGTAGTCGAGGTACCGGTGCATAGCCACCACGGGCGCCTGGTAGCGCCACCCAGCGAGGAAGCCGGGCCGCAGCTCGTCGGCGCTGCACGGATGCGCATCGACCAACTGCCACCAGGAAGGCAGGTCCCGGGGTGCCCGGGACTCCTGCGTGCCCTCCACGATGTGGATGCCCGTGTCCGGCTCGAAACTCAGCTCGGTCAGCGCAGACAGGGTGACACGGCTCCACCGATCGGTGGCGCTGCCCGCCGATACCAGATACGGGTCCCACATCGCACCGGCGGCCGCCGACGTTGTCATGTCGGGCGTGCGGTCGGTGTCCACCTGCACGTCCAGCCCAGCTTCAGCCAGACACACTGCTGTCGTGAGGCCGACGACTCCGGCACCGATCACCACGACACGGTCCACTGTTGCTCGCCTCCGCCGCACGAGTCGCTGGCTGTTGCGCCCGTCTAGATTGCCAGACTCCTGCACCGCGGCTGCTCGAAACGGCGCTGCCGCCTGCCCGGCTGAGGTTCGATCGTCCGTTCGGCGCCATCAACGCGATGGCCCTGCTGTTCGCCTCCGTCGCCCCGTCCGACACGGCGGATGAAATCCATGACGACCAGGTCCACGGCGAAGCTGAGGGAAGCATCTGATGAGCGTGATGGATTCGGCCCTGCGTGAGTCGCTGAAGTCGCTGCGGCTCTCGGGGATGCTGGAAACCCTCGATGCCCGCCTGGCCCAGGCCCACGGCGGCGAGCTCGGGCACCTGGACTTCCTGCAGGTCCTCTGCCAGGACGAGATCACCCGCCGCGAGACCGTCGCCTTCCAACGACGCCTGACCCGGGCGAAGTTCGAGCAGCAGGTCACCCTGGAGGAGTTCGACTTCACCGCCTCCTCGGAGCTTCCCGCCGCCCAGATCCGCGACCTCGGAGCCCTGCGCTGGCTCCACTCCGGCGAGTCGGTCATCCTCTTCGGCCCGGTCGGGGTTGGAAAGACCCACATCGCCCAGGCCCTCGGCCACCTCGCCGTCCGCCAGGGCGCCCACGTCCGCTTCGCCAAGACCAGCCGCATCCTCGCGGACCTCGCCGGCGGCCACGCGGACCGCACCTGGGACAAGCGGATCCGTGAACTGGTACGGCCCGACGTGCTCATCCTCGACGACTTCGCCATGCGCCAGCTCGGAGCGTCCCAGGCTGACGATCTCTACGAGCTGGTCAGCGAGCGGCAGGGCCGGTCCCTGATCATCACCAGCAACCGGGCGCCCAGCGACTGGTATCCCCTCTTCCCCAACCCCGTCGTCGCCGAGTCACTCCTGGACCGGCTGATCAACACGAGCCACCAGGTCATCATGAACGGCCCCAGCTAACGCCCGAACAAGCGCCCCAAGAACCCGACCGACAAGCCTGCCAAGCCCACGATCACCTAGGACCGCGTCCCGGAGGGCCAGGCTGGCGAGGATGTCGGTCCGGGATGAGATCGTTTCCCGCATGGCCGACACAGACGAAGCAGAAGCCGCCGTCGAGCATGCCGTCATCGCTCACTATCGACTGGCCGATGACGTCCTCGGCGAGCCAAGCCAACGGGAGGTCGTCCGCCAGGCCCAGTCCCTGCTGACCGAGGCGATCGAGCAAGCCGACGTCGGCGAGTTCGACGGAAACGAGTACGGAGGAGGCGAGGTGGTCCTCTACGCCTACGGACCGGACGCCGACGCACTCTTCGCTGTCATGGCACCCATCCTGAACGACCTGCCGTTCCGGCCGGCGCACGTCGTCTTGCGCTACGGCTCCGTCGATGACCCATCGGCTGCCGAGCATCGCGTCGACCTCTGACGAGACGAGTCACCAGCCCCCAGCCAGACGGGCACCTGGGGAATTACGTGAACTTACCCCTGGGGAATCTCTGACCGGAGTTCCGTGAATCCGCAGGTCAGGCTCTCCGGGGAATGCGGCATGCGCCGGAAGCTCGCCGCAGGGAGGGCCAGGCTAGAAAGGAGGTTGCCAGCCGCCCCAGCGCGTCTTGTGGCCGGGCGAGGGCCAGGATTCCGTTCCACCTGGATGGGGCCACAGACGGCCCACCCATTCACACTCCGGGATCGCGCCTTCCCAGTCGTCGGTGATGCGGTCGGCCCAGGTCTGGCCCACCATGACCGGCCGGGTCACCACGCCGCTGGCGACCTCCTGCACTCGCACCACCAGACCGAGTCCATTGACTCCAGGGTTCCCGCGCGGACCGTAGGACACATCGAGCACGCCACACCGGTGTGCGTGCAAGAGGAACCCTTCCAGATCGGCGGTGACGCAGGCGGTCAACTCCCGTCCCCAGAGCGTCACCTGGGGTCCGTGGGCCGCGTCGACCGCGACGCAGAACAACCGGCCGTCGATGAAGTAGGCGTACACGGCAGGCTCCGCACGTCCCATGCCGAACTCCACGCCGAGGGTCTCCCCAAACGGGTCAGCCTGGAACCGACGCAGCTCGGTCATGGCGACCTCAGTGATACGCATGCCGAAACACAGCGGCCCGACGCCTTCCAGGGGCATCAGCTCCCAGTCCAACCGCGCCGGCCCCTGCACGGTACCCCGAAGCTCTGGTGCCGCCATCTCTCCACCCGTCCCCGTCACACACCGAGCCGCGCCGATTCCAGGCGCTCAGCATCACCCTGGCATTACACCAAGCTCAAGATCGTTCACGGAACTCCGGGCAGAGCCAATTACGCACGCGAACGTCCACACTGTTCAGCCAGCCGCCAGCAGTTCTTGCGTTCCACGCCGGACAGCAGGCCGAGCAGATAGGCGCGGGCGGTAGCCCGAGGTTCCACTCGCCGGAACCGTCCCGCGATCCGGGTCATGGCCTGGTCGAACATCGCCCGCCAGCGGGCAGGGTCTACGCTATGGCCCGCGGCCACCGCACGATCTTCAGGAGTCCACACAACCCCCGATGATCACGCGGTGGCCGTTCCTGCTGCAGGCTGGCAGCGTTCACTCGTCGTAGTACTCACAGTCGTCGCCCTGGACGCGCGCCCCCAGCACCCCAGCTATCTCCCGCATCTTCTTGAGCAGAACCTCATCCGGGTTATTCACCACGACCCGCCCCTCTCGCCAGTCCAACCAGGCGCCGTGAGTGCCCCGTTCGGGGTGGGTGACCATCTGTGCCAGCCACTCGTGCCGGTACTCCAACACCGCATCCTGGCCGCGCGGAGAAGCCCGGGCCACCCGAACCATCTCCAGGTCGGGGTCGGCAGCGACCACCGCCGCCCACTCCTGCGTGGTGATCAGCTCGCCCTCTTCCTGCCACCACGGCGTACGCCGGGTGATGTGCACGTCATAGCCCATGCCCGCCACAGTAAGCGGCACGACTGACACCACCGACGCGATCACGAAGTCGCACTGGAGTACTAGCTGATCCCCTGGCGGGCCGTAGTGAGTGGCAGCGCGCGACGTAACCGCGGTCGGCGCCTGGCCACACCGGCGAGCAGCAGCAGGCCGACCGCTAGTGTCGCGACCGGAAGGGTTCACCGGCTCGCGATACGCGCTCGCCCTTCCAACCATGGGGAGACAACGGCCGGCGCCTGGCTGGCCGAGGGGGAGGACCATGCTGTTCGCGCAGCTCAAACCCGGCGGGCTCTACGTCAAGCGGACCTACCGACCGGACTGGGAGCTCACCCTGATCCGGGTCGGCGAGTCCCCGCGCCTGTGGCGGTGGAACGAGAAGCGGTGGTCCTACGAGGTGGCCGAAGACACCGACCGGCCGGACTTCAAGCAGCGTGTCGGCTATCTCGCCGTGGCGCCCCCGGCGGCGTGGCCGGAGAGCGACGGCGTGGGCGGCATGCTGAGGCGCGGCATCCAACGCTGGGCGAGGCCGATGGCCGCGCTCCGTTCTCCTTTGCCGGATCCCGCTGTGACGCGTGTGGCCTGGTTCGATCTGCCGACTCGCGACGAGGACGAGGAGCTGTCATGGACGATCTTCGATCCGCGGGACATCGTCTGCCCGTACACCTCACCGGAGGAGTTCCAACAGCGCATCCTTGACCGGATGACGGCGCTCGGCGTGGAACCGCTGCCCGTGTTCCAGCCGCCGCCCCTGGGCAGCGTCACGCCCACCGACGTCCCTCGTGCGGCGCTGCGGCTCGACGTCCTCGCGGAACTCCTCGACCGCGTCCCCGGTTCCGGGGTGGAACAAGAGACCGAACGCTGACGGGTGTTCCGCCCGGCGAAGTGGAGAGCCTGTGCGCCCACACGGGTGGTCCGGACGCATGCCAGTGGGCGCCAGCCCTGATCATCCTCAGCCGCCTGCCAGGTACCCGTGGCCGGAATCCAGCGCAAGGTCGTTCCGCGTACATCCTCCGCGGCGACGTCGAGTTTCGTAGCTCGAGCCGACCTTGCCCATGCTCCTGCGGATGCCGTACCGGTCACAGACCCGGGCAAACGCGGCCGACGTATGTTGGTATCCGTGGTCCGCGTGGAAGTTCAATCCGGTGACGTCACCGCCGCGGGCCGCGACCGCGGCCTGGAGCGCGTCGATGACCAACTCGGCGCGCATGTGCGGGGCCATCGAGTAGCCGAGCACCCGGCGCGAGCGGATGTCGATGACGCAGGCGAGGTAGAGCCAGATGGCTCCGACCTGCACGTATGTGATGTCGCCGCACCACTTCTCGTCGAGAGCGCCGGCGCTGAAATCCCGATGGACCAGGTCCGCCACCGGCGGCGCGAGGCGGTCCGGGACCGTGGTTCGCTTCTTCTTGCGCAGGTGACGGCCGACAATGCCGTGCTTGCGCATCAGTCTGGCCACGCGCTGCGGGTTGACCGTGCGAAGCCCCGCAGTTCGGCATGGACCCGCAGCGCTCCGTAGTTCCGACGGTATTCGGCGTGGATCTCATGGATCTCGGCGACTAACACGTCATCAGCCGCCTGCCGCTCCGCCCGCGCCTTGGCGCCGGCGATCCACCGGTAGTAGCCCGAGCGGGAGACCTCCAACACCCTGCATACCCGCTTGATGCCGAACATCTCGGCGTGGGCGGAGACGAAGGCCCAAGCGGCGGTCCTCACTTCATCTCCCGGGCGAAATACGCCGCTGCCCGGCGCAGGATCTCCCGCTCGAGCTGCCATTCCTCCTCCGCCTTGGCCAGCCGCGCGTTCTCCCCCCGCAGCCGGGCCACCTCGGCCTCGGTGTCCTGCGACGCTCCGTCGGCGACTGGACGCCCGTCGGCGTCACGCACCCAGGTCCGCAGCGTCTGAGGGTTGACATTCAGATCGGCCGCGCGTCCTTGAACGTCCGCCTGCCGGCCGAAGCGTCCACACCACGGGGTCACCCCCTGCCGCCGACCACGACCATTGTCATGATTGTCTGATGACTCCACGCGTGCGCGCCAGAGTGCGCATTCGGATGGATCCAGCCATATCGGCGGGGATCTGACCGAGGGCGGCATGGGCGTCACCCTGGTCTGGTCCGCGGCCCTCCCGCCACGGCACCTACACCAGGACCTGACGGCGCGACCGTGGAGCTCCCGTGGAACCCTCAACAGGCTTACGAGGACAACCTCAGCGGGGACTGGAAACGGAGCACCATCCACCGTGCCAGTCCCCGACCCTACTCAGCCTGCGTCTGGCGTGTTGAGGAGTGCCAGGCCGAGGGGGGTGACGCTGTGAAGAACGGAGTTTCCGTGGCGGATGGAGCGGACAAGTCCGGCTTCGCGAAGAATGGTTGCGTGTTCGCTGGCGCTCGCGGGTGCGACACCAGCATGAGCGGCCAATTCCTTGGTGGAACAGCCTTGGTGCTCTGCGACGGCGGTGAGCACCGCGGCGCGTGTGCGGCCCAGAAGCGTCAACACACCGGGGGAGCGCGCGTGACCAGGCGCGGAGTCGCAAGCCGTGAGTCCAAGGGGGAGCCGGTCCTGGTAGGCGGGATAGCTCACGGAGATGGGCTGGCCGTCGGTGACGATGGCCCGTGCGCAGAACATCGACGGTATGAGCAAGAAGCCTTCCCCTTCCAGGTACAGGTCACGATCGGCTCCGGTCCCATTCCGGACTTCCAAAACTGGAGGGTTCCATCGCATCCACTGGGGGTTGGCCTGGTTCAGCATCTGCTCGACACCACCGGCGAGCAATTGCCGCAGGCGCAGAGTTCGATCGACCGCTAGGTGTTCCGTGAACTGTTCCCAGTGCGGAGCCAGCAGCATTGTGTGTAGATGGCTGAGACCGGTGCAGAGCTCGGCAAATAGGGGCGAATCGTCTGCTAGGTGGCGAGTCCACGCGGGCAGTGAAGGATAACGGTGGGCAATTTCCAGCAGATTCGCCCTGACCTGCTTGCGAGGTGTGCTGCGTACCTGTTCCAGGAGTGTCCCGATATCACCGACTTTGTTAGAGCTGACGAAGTCTGGCGAATATCCCACGGCGGGCATGAGGGCTAGGGCCATACGTGCTTGGGCAGACAGCTGTGCGCGAGCACGGTGCCGCCAGGCGCCGAGCCGGGCGGGCTGGCTGCGCTCCTGCAAGGCTCGCGCTGCAAGTTCGAGCTCATGCAGCGGCGTTGGCCCCTGGACCACACGTGTCCGGGCCAGATCCTGAACAGTGAAGTGTATGCGGTAGACCATGGGAGTGCGGGGCTTTCTTTCGGGATGTCGTTCTTCGGGCCAGGCCGAATCAGGTCGTGATCGGAGCGCTCGAAGATCAGGCTGGACCCGTCGACGGCGCAGCGGCAACGAGTTGGTGGTGCAGTCAAAGCGACCAGGGCAACGCCATCCCGGGTGCGTGGTAGGCACACGTCCGGTGGCGGAGGCAGCACTGCCCAAGATCTGTAACCGTCGGCATCATCCACGTCGACTTGAACCGAGAGGGAAACGGTGCGCAGAATCGCACTTTCTATCGCGGCCTCATTGTGGCTGGCGCTACTGGCGCCACTGCAGCCCGCCTCAGCCACCGAGGTGCCCGACCAGCCTTTCTCCGAAGGCACGATCCAGCAAATAGGCCCCGGCTCATATCAGTCCGCGAGCAACAGCTTCGAGTTCGCTGAGACCGACGTACCGACGGGCCTGATGGGCCGCTCCCACTCCGTCGTCGGTCAGCTCCAGGGCATCTCGCAGGCGCAGGACGCCCCCACCAACCGGTCGGACCTCGGTGTGTTCGGCCCGAGCTGGGAAGCCGAGTTCCTCGGCGGCCAGCTCAACCGCAAGCTGACTCCTGGCTCGGGCTCGATCACGACGACGGACCTGACCGCCAACGAGTCCATCCGCTACGACCTGACCGACTCCATCGCCGGTCCCAACGGCGGCAGCGTCAACACCTACACGTCCGCCGACGGCTCCAAGCTGGTCGAGACCATCAAGTGGGACGACCTCGCCGGTGTGCTGAAGACGACCGTCGTGGAGACGCTGAACATCGACCTGACGACGCCCGTCGAGGGCGACGACGTCCCCGTCGACGCGCTGGGCAACCCGATCCCCGCGGCCGACCTCAAGCCCTCCTACACGTACAAGCAGGTCGGCGGCGGCGGCGACAACTGGCGTGTGACGGCCGCGGGCAACGCGGCGTACAAGCAGACCACAGTCTCCTACGACAGCATCGGCCGCGTATCCACCATCAACGAGCCCGCGTCGCCCGAGACACCGGCGGATTCGGTCAAGGTCAACTACGCCACCACGACCACCGCTTCCGGTGAAACCCTCGGTGACGTGACGGGCCGGGTGAAGGACATCACCCTCACCTCCGGGCAGACCGTGCAGACTGTGGCCCGCTACTCCTACGACGGCTCCGGGCTGCTGCGCAAGGTCACCAACCCGAACGAGGGCGCCGACCTGAGCACCTACACCTACGACACCAACAAGCGGGTGGCCACCGTAGCCACCCCGGTTTCCCAATGGGACCTGAACTACGTCGGTGACGCCGCCGCTCCGAATGCGGTGCAGACCGTCGGCACGACACCCAACCCGAACGACCCCATCAACCTGCCCCCCGCCCCTGATGAATCTCCTACTGTGGCCGACAACCCCTGGTACTGCGACCATGCCATGAGGTGGACCTGGTGGCAGGGCCCCGACTGCGTCACGAGTGTCGCTCACTACGGCTGGCGTAATCCGTCCTGGAGGCAGGCTCCCAACGGCCGCTGGATTATGGGCATCCACTACGACCACTGCACCTCCTCGCCGGACAAGCCGTTCGGCTACGACTTCCGCGCCGCGTGCGACGCGCACGACTACACCTACGGAGTCATAGGCAACTGGTACAAAAACTACTTCCGCCAAATGTACCCAGACAAAAAGTGGACCAGTGACGCCGAGTTCTACTCACTACTCAGGAACCAAACCTGCCCGCGTTACGCGACCCGGCTCTGGTGCTATGCCACAGCCTGGGGCTACCACAACGCCGTCAGGTGGGGCGGGAACCCGCGGAACGGCGCAAACGCGACGCACTGATCGATCGGCTGTCTCAGCCTGCTGAGCGCTAGGACCTTCCGAAAGAGAGGCCCCGGGGCCGGGCGGCGCGAGAACCCCTCGCCGCCCGGCCCTTTCGCGGCCCGCGCACCCGCACCACCCTTCCCCCTGCATCCCTTCTCGGTGGAGTAGCACGTGACCAGACACATACGAGGCATAATCGCCGCCGCGGCGGCTGCCCTCGTGTTCACCGCGATACCGGCGGCGGACGCCGCCCCCTTTCCCGACGCCAGGCAGGCTTCTGCTGCGCAGACCGACCCGGCCGACGCCCCGCTGCGCGCGAAGACGCGAGGCGACGGGACCGTCCGCGTCAATGTCGTCACCAAGAGCCGTGGGGACGTGGCCAGCGCCGCGACCGCCGGCAAGAAGGTGCAGTCCTTCGACAAGCTGCCGCTGGTCACGCTCAAGGTCGACAAGGGCGGCCTGGACAAGCTGGCCGCCAACCCGCGCGTGGTCAGCGTCGTCGAGGACATACCGGTGCCGCCGACCCTGGACCAGAGCGTCCCCCTGATCGGCGGCGACAAGGCCGTCGCGTCGGGCAAGACCGGCGCGGGCACCGCGATAGCCATCCTCGATACCGGCGTCGCCACCAAGCACCCGTTCTTCGGCAGCCGGGTCAAGACCGAGGCGTGTTACTCCGTCAACGACGACAGCTACGGCGCCACCAGCCTCTGCCCCAACGGCACCACCGAGCAGCAGGGCTTGGGCAGCGCGGACTCCGCAGCGGGGCCGTGCGCCACGATGGGCGACGCCTGCTCCCACGGCACCCACGTCGCCGGGATCGCCGCCGGTGACGGAACCGGCATCAGCGGCGCACCCGTACGCGGTGTCGCCCCCGGCGCGGACCTCATCGCCATCCAGGTGTTCTCCCGGTTCGACTCCGACGACTACTGCGGAGCAGGGGCCAGCCCGTGCGCGCTCAGCTTCACCAGCTCCCAGATCAAGGGACTGGAGAAGGTCTCCGCGCTGAGGACGGCCGGAACCAACGTCGCCGCCGCGAACCTGTCCCTCGGCGCGGGACGCTGGACCTCCGAATGCGCCTCCGACCCGCGCAAGCTGATCATCGACAACCTGCTCACGCAGGGTGTCGCCACCGTCGTCGCGGCCGGCAACAACGGCTACACCGACGCGGTCAGCGCCCCCGGCTGTGTGTCCTCCGCCGTCACGGTCGGCGCCACCACCGACGACGACCAGCTGGCCACCTTCACCAACCGCGGCCCGCTGCTGGACCACTTTGCCCCCGGCACCAACATCGTCTCCTCCGTTCCCGGCGGCGGCTACGCCTCCCTGAACGGCACCTCCATGGCCACCCCCCACGTGTCCGGCGCCCTGGCGATCCTCCGACAGGCGTTCCCCGCCGAGAGCATGACGGACATTGAGTCGCGGCTGACCAACACCGGGAACGCCATCACCTACACCGGCGGCAGCACCACCCGTATCGACATCGGCCAGGCGCTCGGCGGACCGGCACCGGAACCCGCCCCGGACCCCAAGCCCCGCCCCACCAAGGTCATCAGCGAGAAGGAGTACGCCATCCCCGACCCGGGAACCCTCGAGGCGCCGATCACGGTGTCCGGCGTCCCCGGCAACGCCGCCAGGTCGATGAAGGTGGCTGTGAATCTCACCCACGAGTGGCGCGGTCAACTCAGGATCGATCTGGTGGCCCCGGACGGCCAGACGTACCCCCTCAAACCGCTGTCCACGGAGGGCAGCGGCACCCTCAACGGCATCTACATTGTCGACGCGAGCACCGCCCCCGCGAGCGGCACCTGGAAGCTGCTCGTCCAGGACACCTCGGCAGGCGCCACCGGCACCCTCACCTCCTGGTCCCTCCTCTTCGCCAACTCCTTCGAGAAGACCGGGTCCTACCTCATCCCCGATCCTGGCACCCTCACCTCGCAGATCACCGTCGACGGGTTCACCGGCAAGGCCGCGGGCGCCCTGCGCGTGTACGTCGGTGCCACGCACGAATGGCTCGGCGACCTGAAGATCGACCTGGTGGCCCCCGACGGCCGTACATACCCCATCAAGGCGGCGTCCCCGGCGGAGGCCGGTGGCACCATCAGCACCACCTACACGGTCGACGCCAGTGGCTCTCCGGCCAACGGGACTTGGAAGCTCCTCGTCCAGGACAGTGACGGGGGTTCCAGAGGATTCCTCACCGCCTGGTCGCTGGCGTTCCCGTCGAACGAGAACCAGACCAGCCGCGCCATCCCTGACTCCGGCTCCGTCGACGTGCCGATCACCATCAGCGGCTTCACCGGCAACGCGTCCAGGGAACTCAAGGTCCATGTGGAGGCCAGGCATGAGCGGCGCGGCGATCTGAAGATCGAACTCCTGGACCCGAACGGCAAGGCGTATCTGGTGAAGGCGGATTCGGCGACGGACACCGGCCAGACCATCAGGAAGACCTACACCGTCGACGCCAGTACGTCCCCGGCGTCCGGCACATGGAAGCTCCACGTCTCCGACGTCTCCGGGGGCTCCACAGGCACCATCGACAGCTGGACGCTCACCTTCTGACGCCCCCGGCTCGAAATGAACCGGCCGCCGCCCGGAGAGAGCGGCGGCCGGTCACTCATGCCAGGGAACGGGCCACTTGCAGTCCGGCAACCGGCTCGGTTCACGTCCTTGAACACACCGCAGACGCAGCCGTGCGCGCTCACAGCCGCTGCGCTCCAGGTCCGCCGCTACCCGGGCTGGCACCGGCACATCACCCTCGCCATGGCCGCCCACGCCTGCCTCACCGCCCTGCGGGCCGCCGAGCTCGACCCAGCGGGGAAAGCAGAAACGGATCCTTCGGCCTCGGCGAACTTCTTCGCCGCGCGGAGCCGGTCGCGATCCTTCACGAGTTCGTCGACGGCGGCGTCGCTGATCCGGGCCTCGTTCTCAGTCCGGGGTTCGAGGCCGACTGCGGCGCGGCGGGAGGGGTTCGGGTTCGAAGCCGAGCCCGGCTCCGGCCACGAGTGGCCGGAGCCGGGGCCCAGCGCCGGTGAAACCGGTCAGGGCGAGCGGTGGAACCGGTCAGGACAAGACGTCGGTCAGGACGCCAGGTCCGGTCGGTCGGACACCCGCAGCGCGTTGACGATCGGCGTCCCGAAGCCCTTGTGCGTCACGAACCGCACGTTGAGCTGGCCGTCCGTGACCTGGACGGTGGACGTCTTGGTCAGCGCGGCGAAGGTGCCGACCTCGTTTGCGACATCGAGGGACGGGCAGACCTCCTGGCCCTCGATCACCACGTCGAACACCCGCTTGTTCGGGGCTTTCGCCTGAAGTTCGGCGAAGTCCAACTCGATGGTGTAGTAACCGTCGGCCAGCCCGTCGACGCGGTACTCGTTCATGCCCTGCTGCGCGTGGGCGAAGCGGGCTGGGTCCTGCGTACCCGTGATCGGCTTGGTGGTCGACACCCGGTTGGAGTTGCCCAGGTAGCCGTAGCCGCCCGCAGTGTACGCCCGGTCCGTCGCCCACCTCTGACCTTCGGCATCGGCGTGGCCGGCCTGGCCGCCGGCGTCGATCGCCAACGTGTAGCTCGGCACCACGAGGGTGACCGGGATCAGCCGGACCGGGTTGCGGCCGCTGGCCGAGGTGATCCGCAGCTTGGCCTGGTGGGACGAGCCCTTGGGCAGCCCGGCCGTATTCACCGTCAGGCCGACGGTGTGCTTACCGCCGCTGGACATCGTGCCGGTCGTCCCGGACAGCGCCAGCCAGCCGATGTCGGCCGCCTGGCCGGAGGCGCTGACCTCGGCGATCTCGATGTCGGTGCCGAGGACGCCGGTGTTGTTCAGGACGATCGGGCGGGCACGGGTCTGGTCGGGCCCGGCGGTGATGGTCAACTCCGTGGTCGTGGTGCTGACCCGCGCGGTGCGCAGCGCTGTCGAACGGTTCTCGACACCACCCGCGGCGAGCGTGACCGCCGCGGTGGCACCTTCGTAGTGCTCCTTGCCGATGGCGAGCGCGACGTCGCCGACCGGAATCTGGAGCAGGTACGTGCCGTCCCCCTCGGTGGTCCCGGTGAACGTCCGGCCGCCGGACTGCGCGGTCACCGTCGCGCCGTCCACCGGCCGCCCGTCGTTGGCGTCGGTGACGACGCCCGATGCCACGCCGGTCTTGGTGGTGCGGAACGCGATGGCCGAGCCGGTTTTGACCGCCGCGCTGTTGTACGAGTACAGGAACGCGTCGGTCCCGGTCGCGTTCTCCATACCGATGGTGGCGGAGGTGCCCGTCCCCGGGCCGGTGGGGTCGATGTCCTTGTACCGGTAGGTGATCGAGCCGTCCTCGCTGATCGCCGCGGTGAAGCTGAGCCGCCGGTCGGGGCCTTCGTCGACCCTCAGGACGTTGCGCCATTCCACCACGAACGTGCGGTGCGGCTTGGCGCCGGCCACCGCGGTGTAGATGCCCGAGTCGGCGTCGACGAAGAGGTCGTCCCAGAACGGGTACAGGGCCAGGTTCGGACCGCTGCTCGTCGGCAGGCTGCTGTTTCTGAACGAGTCCGACCCGGTGCCGAAGCCCAACACGCCGTTGATGCTCACCCACGCGTCCCGGAAGGACCTGCCGTAGAACGGGACGCTGAACGGCAGCCCGATCGGCGTGATCTCGTCGTCACCGACGAGGTCGGTGAGCGGCTCGGTGCCGGGCACGTAGCCAGCGCCGGCCGCACCGCAGGCGTACCCGAAGGTGTCGTTACGGTCCGGCAGCATGATGTCCAGCGTGGTGTCGCCGGTCACCGTGACGTGCCGGGTGCCCGAGTCGGCGCACCGGTACGCGGGAGCCGCTCGCACGTCGTACTCGCCCTGCGGCACGGTCACGGTGTAGTGGCCCTGCCCGTCGGCGAACGTGGAAACCGGGGTGCCTACGAGCGTGATGCTCGCCCCCGCCGCCGGGCCTTCCGAGGTGGTCACCGTGCCACGCAGCGTCACCGAGGGCGCCTGCTCGAGGACGATGTCCCGGACGGCCGTCTGGTCTTCGGTGACCGTCGCGGTCGCCGTGGCGGTCAGGTAGCCGAACTTGGTGACCGTGATCGTGTAGTCGCCGACCAACAGCGAGTCGAACGAGTACGAGCCGTCCGCCGCCGTCGTGCGGGTCCGGTCGAGCGGTCCGTCCACCGTGACCGTCGCCCCGCCGATGCTGTCGCCCCCGGTGGTGATCCTGCCATCGAGCGCGCCGAGCGCGCCGCGCGGAGCGGCGTTCACCGCGGCGTAGGCGTCGAGCCGGCCCTCGCCGAAGACGTTGTTGTCCTCGGCGGTGCCACCGCACGTGGTGTTGTCCGCATCGATCGCGGTGTCATCCAGGATCTGCCGGGTCGCGGCGATGTCTCCTCGGATGGCCGGCGAGGCCGACCACATCAGGGCCACCGTCGCCGCCGTGTGCGGAGAGGCCATCGACGTGCCGTTGAGCGAGGCGTAGCCGTCTCGGGTGGACGAGCGGATGTCGACACCGGGCGCGGCGATGTTCGGCTTGATGTCGCCGTTCTCGCCGGCGCCGCGGCTGGAGAAGCCGGCGATCGCGTTGTCCACGCCGAACGCGCCCGAGCTGTAGCTGATCGAGTACGTGCCGGGGCTGCCCGAGGTGTTGCAGGCGGGTCCGTTGTTGCCGTTGGCGAAGGCCGGGAAGATGTCCGCGGCGACCCAGGCCGCCACGGTCTCCTGGTACCACGGGTCGTACGCGTTGGCGCCCCACGAGTTGTTCACGATGTCCGGCGCGAGGTCGGGCCGTGGGTTGGCGCCGTTCAGGTCGGTCGGCGCCATGATCCACTGCCCGGCGGCGAGCAGCGAGGTCGTGGAGCAGGAGTCGGACTCGCAGCCCTTGGCGGCGATCCACTTTGCGCCCGGGGCAACGCCGATGACGTTGGTCCCGTCCAGGCCCACCATGGTGCCCATGGTGTGGGTGCCGTGGTCGCTGTTGTCGCACGGCGCGGCGCTCGGGCAGACGCCGGCCGGATCGAACCAGTTGTAGTTGTGGTCGTGGCTGCCGTCGGCCTTGCTGCCTCGGTAGCTCGCCGCGACGGCCGGGTGGGTGTAGTTCACCCCGGTGTCGATGTTGGCGACGACAATTCCCTCACCCCGTACGCCGAGTTCGTTCCACACCCGCGGAGCGTTGATCCGGTCGATGTTCCATTCCACACCGTTCACGGCGGGTTCGTCGACGCCCGCCTGCAGGTCCGGAAGCTGAATCGGCTGGTCGGCGACGATCTCGGACACCTCGGCACGGGCCGCTATCTCGCCGAGCAGGTCCGCGTCACCGGTCACCTTGATGGTGTTGGCCAGCCAGAACGGGGTGAAGTCCGCGCCCCGCCGGGTCAGCAGTTGCCGCAGCCCCGCCTGGGTCCGGTTGGCGTGTTTGGTCTTGGCCCGGTGGACGTAGGCGGCCTTGTCCGCCTTCTTGGTCAGTTTGTCCGCTGCGGACAGGTTGGCCTTCTCGTCGAGGTAGACCCAGAAGGTCGCCTTGCCGCCCTTGGCGATACGGTCGTTCACTTTCTTGTCGATCTTCTTCGCCACGGCTTGCGCCCTGGCTTGGTCGGCACCTGCCGCTGCGGCGGGGGGCGCGGCGAGCCCGAGGGGGAGAAGAAGGCCGGCCACGAGGCCGGCCAGGGTGATGCGCCATCGCGTGGGTGTCACGACTGGACGCCTTTCTGATAGGGACAGGATCTCTCGTGGATCCCGCCCGGATCTTGGCAGTGGCGATGGATGCACAAGATCACCATGCGTTAACATGGTGTTTCAGATCGAGGTCTGGGATCGCGATTGACGGAAGCTAAAGGCTCATCGACTCAGGCGACCACCGCGAGGCGGTCTTCTGGATCATCGCGACCTTCGCCCGCTGCCACACCATCCTGGCCACCGACGCCCCCCAACTGCACGAAGCCCTCGCCCCAGCCTTCCAGGCGGCCATCACCGATCTCGGCATCAGCTCCACCCGTGACCTCATCCACCGGGTCGAAGAGGTGAACCGATTCCTGCCCCGGCTCTGGCAGACCACCGAGGACATCCTGAACAGCAACCCCAACATCACCGAATAGCAGAGGAAGACATCGACTCGGCCACCGAGCGTTGTCAGTTTCTCATCGACATTTCACGGCTCGGCGATCGACAAGCGGTGTCTGTTCCCACATACGAAACCACCCAAGCTCAGGGACTGGTCACGGCAGCGGCTTCCCTCCCGGCGGGCGCTGAGCCAGCACAGTCAGCAGGATGCTGACGAGCACCACGACGGCCCCGGACAGAGCGACCCCGGAGCGGATGCCTCCGTTCTCGATCAGGAGCCCGCCTAGCAGCTGGACGACAAGCGCAGCAGCGATAGCCAAGTCCGCCCAACCGACCAGGTTTGGGCGGACGATGTGTCGACGTTGCCAAGGCGGCAGCCAGCCCCAACCGAGCGCGGCCACTCCGCTGAGAGCGGCCGGCAGCGCAATCAAGCCGATCGGTATGCCGATGTACAGAGCCACGGTTCGTCCCCCTTACGGCGTGATCATGGCATGCCACCTACGGGGGCGCCTAGACCAATTCGTTTGGATCACTCCCGCTGGTCGAGGTTGTCGTTGATGATGTCCGTGTGACTAACCGCATCAGCGCTCTGATCTCGGCCTTCGGTGTCCTTGCCAGCACGTTAGACGTGGCAGAAGAGCCGGTCCGGGCTGGTGGGGGCGTCGGGCCGCAGCCAGTTGCTCACATCGACCGCGAGGACGATTCGCCCGTCGGCCGCCCTCGGAAGCGGGGTGGAGGCAAGCAGCCGCCGCAGGCGGCGCGGCTCCAGCCAGCCGTGGTTGACCACGTCGTACATCGCTCCGTGCCCACGCCGGTGCTCGGCCGTCAGCGTCAGCTCGGCCAGCGACGTCACCGGACCGTCCGTACACAGCACCGCGTCGGTCAACTCGAAGAGCGCATCCGCACGGCTGTAAAGGCAGCCGTAGAACTCGACACGAAAGTGGGACAGCACGCTCAGCGCGGCGTCAGCGGGACCTGCACAAGCCAGACTCTTCACAGCGGCCGTTCCTGAGCAATGCTCAAGACCTGTGGATCAACCTCGGGTTGAACGCGAAGGGGCGTACCTTCCCGATTGATCCTGTGATGGTCACCGAGTAGGCCCGCGTTCGCAGCGCGGGTCGGGAAGGCATGCCCGTGCTCAGCGTAGTCAATGCCGACGGCACCACCCCGAACGGCTCCCTGATCGACGAGATTGTCCGTGAAGGGGCGAGGCGGATGCTCGCCGCCGCCCTGGAAGCCGAAGTCAATGCCTACATAGCCGAGTTGGCTGATCAGCGGGACGACCAGGGCCGTCGTCTGGTGGTGCGCAACGGCTATCACCAGCCCCGGTCGGTGACCACGGCCGCCGGGGCTGTGGAGGTGAAGGCCCCGCGGGTGAACAACAAACGCACCGACGAGACCACCGGGGAGCGCAAGCGGTTCTCCTCGGCGATCCTGCCACCTTGGGCGCGGAAGTCCCCGAAGATCAGCGAGGTGCTGCCGCTGCTCTATCTGCACGGACTGTCCTCCGGCGACTTCGTGCCCGCACTGGAGCAGTTCCTGGGCAGCTCGGCCGGTCTCTCGCCGGCCACCGTCACCCGCCTCACCACCCAGTGGCAGGCCGACCACAAGGCATTCGGCGAGCGCGACCTGGCCGGATCCGACTACGTCTACGTCTGGGCCGACGGCATCCACCTGCGTATTCGCCTGGCCGAGGCGAAGTCCTGCGTCCTGGTGCTGATGGGCGTGCGCGCGGTCGGCACCAAGGAGCTGATCGCGATGGCCGACGGCTACCGCGAGTCCACCGAGTCCTGGGCCGACCTGCTGCGGGACTGCGCCCGCCGCGGCATGCGCGCGCCCGTGCTCGCGGTCGGCGACGGCGCGCTCGGCTTCTGGAAGGCCCTGGCCGAGGTCTTCCCCGAAGCCCGGCACCAGAGGTGCTGGGTTCACAAAACGGCCCATGTGGTCAATGCCCTGCCGAAGTCGGCCCAGCCAGGTGCCCGCAAGGCCCTGCAGGACATCTACAACGCCGAGGACCGCGAGCACGCGCTCAAGGCGGTCACCGCCTTCGAGCATGCCTACGGCACGCCCAAGGCGGTGAAGAAGATCACCGACGACGTCGAGGAGCTGCTGGCGTTCCACGACTTCCCGGCCGAGCACTGGATTCACCTGCGCACGACCAACCCGATCTGGGTGTTGTACTTCTGCCACCGCTTGAGGAGTTGCTCCCCCGGGCGGCGTTCGAAGCGGCCCGCCCTGACTCTGAACGCGATTGACGGCCATGCGGTTGTCCTGGATTCGAAGTGTCGGGCGGGCCGTCGGCGCGGCCCACCTCGTCGCCCTCGTCCGGGCCGGATCCCGCTTCGAACGCGGCCACCTCGTCGAACGCCCCGAGGCTCACGCAGCCTGAACAACCTCAACCGACACACAGGCATTGACAATTACTCCTGCTCTCCCCCGGTTCGAGCAATGCCCGATGTCCTGGCGGAAGTGGGGGTGACCGCATTGGAGGCAGACTACCCCCGCCCCGTGAGCGGGGAGGGGTTGGGGCGGTTGTGTTGTTTTGAGGGGGGGGGGGCCG
>NZ_JBSFDW010000027.1:86949-133062 GCF_053594115.1 Streptomyces sp. NPDC001970
AAAATTACCCCCTGCCCCCCCGGTGATCCCCATTGCCGTTTGGCCGGGGGGATGTGCTGCTCCAAATTGGGCACCCCCACTTCCGCCAGGACATGACGGGCAAGGTCTAGTGCCAGTTGCTGATCTTGACGTCGTGCGGCGCCGGCTCACCCTTGCCGGTTTCGACCAGCTTCTTGAGGCTCATCAGGAAAGTCGCCCACTTGGTGCTGCAGTGGTACATGAACTCCACCGGCTCCTTCCAGCCTTCGTGCCGGAACAACACGATCGTGAAGCCGTCCTCCTGCTTGAGCTCGAAGCGGATCTGCGTGCCGATCCACTCCTCGGGACCGTCGACGACCTCCCAGAGCACGCGCTCGGCGGGCTGAGCCTCCAGGACCTTCATGTCGAACCCGCCGGGCTCGAAGCGGAACCGGATTACTCCCCCGACATTGCCGTCGCCGTCCGTGTCCTCCGTCCACCAGCTCGCCAGCCCATCGACCGTGGTCAAAGCTGCGTAGACAGCGTCGGGAGACGACATGACTCCGATCCTGTGCAGGATGTCCACCATCTCGATACCTCATTCTCGTGTAAGCGCCCGCATTCGGGCGCGGTTCATCAGCGCCGCCACGGATGCGGCGACGTTCGTTCGTGAGGTGTCAGCCCTCCTGGCTGCGCTGGATTGTTTCGGCGATCTGCTTGATGCGACGCAGCCGGGCGTCCCATGTGGCCCCGACCGACGACAACTGCGCGACCGCGCGGGCGAGCTGGGCCTCGTCCACCTCGTAGAGGCGCTCGCGTCCGGATGGCGTGACGTGGACCAGCCCGACCCGGCCGAGTACGCCGAGGTGTTTGGCGACCGCCTGCCGTGTGACCGGCAACTGCTCGCTCAGCGTGGTTGCCGTCCCGCCGCCCGCCAGCAGCAGGTCGAGCATCCGCCGCCGGACGGGGTCCCCCACCGCCGACCAGAGCTCGTCGTCGATGGTGACGCTCATGGCGTCGACACCAGCCGAGCGACATACGTGACGAGGCGGGGCAGGAAGTAGTCCCAGCCGGTGACGTGCTCGCGGTACTGCTCCTCGAGCACGGCCGCCTCCCAGCCCTTCTCCCGGAACCCCTCCTCGGTGAAGCGCAGCAGCGTGCCCGCACCCGACGGGACCAGCTCGAAGGTCACCAGGAGCGAGTTGGCCGACGTCGCGGCCTCACCCTCGTCGTACACCCACCGGAAGGAGAACCGCCGGGGCGGGTCGGCCTCCACCACCGTGACTGGTGCGACCTGCGCCTCCGGCGTAGTCCTGTCGCCAAACGAGATGACCCCGGTGGCGCCGGGCACCGGCTCGAGTTCTGCTTCGTCCGGCCACCACTCCCGCAGGTGTTCGGGCTTGCTGATGACCTCGTAGACCACCTCGGGCGTGGCCTCGACGTGGATCTCCCGCTCGATGCTGCCGTACTCCATCCCACTCCCCTCCTCGTGCAACCTTTGGTTGCGTATTACCGTATGGCATTCCTCCAGCATGCGCAACCATTGGCTGCTCTAAGGATTCCCCAGCAGCAGATCAACCATCTGCGTCGCCGCGCCGTCGCTGCTCCTCATACTCGACACGCGCCTCGATGGCCGCCTCGCGAATCTGGTCCAGCGCGACCCCGCCGCGCTGGACCCGCATCCAGGGCGTCCGAACAGCGAGCGCGACACCCTTGCGCACGCCGGGTGCCGGAACAAGTCGGACTCGGTGAGGCGGTCCTGGCGCGTCCGCACCGGAGCCCGATGCGAACGCGGCCACCTCGTCGAACACCCCGAGCTCATCGCCGCCTGATCAGAACTCAACAGATCCACAGGTCTTGATGCGATGAAGGGGCGGGGCCTTTGCCCCCGCGGGGCGGGTACATACCCGGTGTTCACGTTCGTCATGGCGAAGGAGGCCTCTGATGAGCGAGTACGACGGACATCAGTACGTCGGCATCGACCTGCATCGCAGGCGCTCCGTGATCGTGCGTCAGACCGCGGACGGCACGCAGCTGAGCGCAGTGCGTATCGCCAACGACCCTGTCGCGCTGGGCCTGCAGATCGAGCAGGCCGGCAGTCGCCCGGACGTGGTCGTGGAGGCTACCTACGGCTGGTACTGGGCAGTTGACGTGCTTCAGGCCGCCGGGGCCGAAGTCCACCTGGCCCACCCGTTGGGTGTGAAGGGCTTCGCCTACCGGCGCGTCAAGAACGAAAGCAAGGACGCCTCAGACCTCGCCGACCTGCTGCGCATGGGGCGCCTTCCGGAGTCCTGGATCGCCCCGCCCGACCTGAGGGAGTTGCGCGAACTGGTCCGCTACCGGGCCAAACTGGTGGCTCTGCGCAGTGGACTGAAGGCCCAGGTGCACGCGGTGCTCGCGAAGGCCGGGGTCCTCATCGCCGTCTCCGACTTGTTCGGGACCGACGGCCGCCGCCGGTTGGGGCAGACCACGCTGTCCGGTGCCTACGCCCAGCGCGTGGTCTCGCTGCTGAAGCTGATCGACATCCTCGACGCCGAGGAAGCCGTCTTCAACACCCGGATCGCCGAGCGGCTTCGTGGCCACGCCGGCTGTGGGGCCATCCGGTGCCTGCCCGACATCGGACCGGTCCTGGCCGCCGTGCTGGTCGCCGAGATCGGCGACGTGCACCGGTTCCCCTCCGCCGACCGGTTGTGCTCCTGGGCCGGACTGACCCCGCGCCACTACGAATCCGACACCGTCGTGCGCCGCGGGCACGTCACCAAGCAGGGCAGCAAGCTCGTGCGCTGGGCCGTCGTGGAGGCCATCCAATGCGCCACCACACCCAAGATCGCCGAAGACCGGGCACGGATCGAGGCCCGCCGCGGCAGGAACATCGCGAAGGTCGCCGCGGCCCGCAAACTGCTCACGCTGGTCTACTACGGGCTGCGCGACGGACACATCCGCGCCCTGGCCCGCCAGGCCGCGTGAGCAGCTCGGTGGCGGCAGGCGCGCGGCCGGGCAATTGTCTGGCCCCTCAACGGCGCGGCCGTGGATTTGATTGGCCCCGCCTGCCCCACGTCGTATCGCTCCATGCGGCCCAGCGTCGCGAAGGAATGACCGGCAGCCGAGTACGGCCCTGCCCTCCCGCATCGCGGGCTGGAGAACAGCGACACCCACAACAGCATGCTCACACCTCCTCGGACCACACTCCCGGCCACGAGTCGGTCAGCCTTGCCCGATACCGCCAACAACCAGCAGAAACACCACCGTTGACAGAACCCGCCCCTTCAGGAATGACAATTACTCGCCGTCTCCTTCACGCGACGTTGCTCGACACCTCGAAGCGTGAAGAACGGCCGTCCTAACTGTCTCAGGAAGACGCCAAGATCAGCAGGTCAGGTGACCTGGCGAGGCTAAACAGAAAGCTCAGTCGCGGATCCCGACGACGCCCACACCCGCGCCCTGCAGGTCGCCCATGTCCTCGCGGAGGTCGTTGAACGGCTCGGGGAAGACAGCGGCCGCCACAAGCAGTTCGTAGCGACGACGCGGTGGGTCCTGAGGGAGATGGGCCGGTGGTGAGCGGTGCAGGATCGCGGTGGCGCCGGGTGGTTCGGGGAGCATGAGGTGGTCGGGCAGGAACACGGTGTCGGCGACGAGGGTGTTGCTTCCTGTGGCGGTCAGGCCGGCTACGTACCAGGTGTCTTTGATCGTCAGTGCGGTCATCGGCAGGCATGCGGCGCCTGTTTTCGGGCCGTCGTCGTCACCGTCGATGCGGACGGCGAGGATGGCCTGGTCGGCGTGGAGGCAGCCTGATGCGAACCCCCACGAGCCGGTGACGAGGTATCCGCTGTCCACCCGCTGCGCCTGACCGCCCAGGCTGTTGACGCCACACGCCACAGGCAGACGCGTCGAGCCGCCGAACACCTCCTCGATGCCCTGCTCGGGCAGGAGCGCCAAGAGCCCGGTTGCTCCGGACAGGACACTGCGGACCCATGCTGTCGAGGTGCAGCCATGGGCGAGTGCCGCTGATATCTCCATTTCGCTGAGCATGTCGATTCCACCACCGCCCAGGTGAGGCGGCAGTTGCGTGTGGACGAACCCCGCCTCGGCCAGCTCCGCCACGGTCTCGTCGGTCAGCCGCCGGTCGGACTCAGCCTGAGCTTGCCGCTCGACGAGCCCCGGGGCCATCCGGGCGGCTGCTGACTTGAGGTCCTCGGCGGTGGGTGCGCTGGTGCTCACGAAACCCTCCTCGGGTGCTTGACCGGATAACGCCTTGTCCATCGGTCGGAAACAGGTGCGTAAGAGTATTGACGCACTTGAAAAATTGGTGCAACCATTCCGGCACCCGCAACCGCGGACCGGTCGAGGCCCCCTCCCACACGATCAGCGTTCGGACAGCACGGGCCACCGGAAGCCATGACCCGAGGAGACAAGAGACCCGATGGGCAGCAAACTCGTCGAAGAGATCGTCAAGGCCACCGAGCCGAGCGCAGAGTTCCGCAGCATCTGGACCGATCTGCGCAACGTGGCGTTCGAGCAGGGCTGGCTCGACGTCAAGGGCACGAAGATCCGCTACCTGCGTTCCGGAGCCGGTAAACCACGGAAGATCATCATGCTGCCGGGCACCGGCGGTCACGCGGAGACCTTCGCGCCGAACCTCGGTCCCCTGGGTGAGCAGTTCGAGTGCTGGGCCATCGACATACCCGGCTGTGGCTACAGCGACAAGCCTGACGTTCCCTCATACGACAGTCGGTACATCGCCGCGTTCCTGAAGGACATGGCCGAGGTGATCGGCGCCGAACAGGTCGACCTGGTCGGTTGTTCGGTCGGCTCGTGGGCGGCCCTCCAGGCTGCGCACCTCTACCCGGAACTGGTGCGTCGGTTGATCATCGTTTCGCCGGGCGGCGGCCCGGTGCCCGACGAGAACGACGAGTGGTACGAGTTCTGGAACCTGCCCGACATCGTCGGCACGATGGGCGGCAGCGAAGGCGAGGCCCGCCGAGACATCGTCAAGCACCCGACGTGGGAAGCAGCCGAGACCATCCTCACCGGTCTCATGCCCGACCGGCGCCGGCTGCCCGACGACATGATCGCGTCGAGGCTCGACGTCAACCGCCAGCCCGGCGCCGCCGACGTATACCCGAAGGTGAACTGGTGGGTCGACTACGACCTGCGCCAGGCCAACGGCCTCACCCGCGACGACCTCCGCAACATCCAGCAACCCGTCCTGGGCATGTGCGAACTCGACGACCGGGTCCTCGTCATCATCCAGGCCATGTTCGAGGCCCTACCCGACAGCAAGCTCTACCGCCTCGAAGGCGTCGGCCACTGGCCTCAGTACGAAACACCCGACCAGTTCAACACCTGGGCACTCGAACACCTCACGGCGTGACCGCGACGACCACCACCGCGCCGAACCGACCAGCTTGACTGCAATCCCGTTCCGACCGGCCTGCTCGCCTGATGACGGGCAGGCCGCTATCCCGATCAATTACACAGGAGGTAAGGATCATGACCACCGGAAGCGACGTTGAGGGTATCTGGGAGTTCGTCGCGCAAACGCCCAGGGGGCCGCAGCGGTGCACCTTGTCCGTGCTGGCGGACGGCGACCGCTTCACCGGGACGGTGAATGGCGACTTCGGCGAGCTCGAGGTGACCGACGGGCAGATCGAGGACGGCCCGGTCCCGGTTCTGCGCTGGGCGATGAAGCTCAAGGATCCTCTTCCCCTCACCGTCAAGTGCAACGTCGAACTGGCCGGCGACGAACTCAAGGGCACGATCACCGCCTTCGGCATCGGTAGCTTCCCGGTGGTCGGCGGGCGGGCCTCCTGAAGCGCTTCGCGAGCCCCTGTCCCCTCGAGTAGAGACGGTTTCCATGAAGCTAGCTTCCTACGTCCGGTCCGGTGCCCCGTCCTACGGGATCTACACCGATGCGGGACTCGTCGACATCGGTCAGCGTCCCGATCGCCCCGCGGAAACTCTGAAAGACGCCCTGGGCGAGCTGAGCGCCTTGGCGGCGTTCTCCACGCAGGCGCCCACCATCGGCCTCGACGAGGTCGAGTTCCTGCCACCCGTCTGGAACTCCGACCGCATCATCTGCGCCGGCCTGAACTACAAGGAACACATCCGGGAGCTCGGCTTTCCCGAGCCTGAGGTGCCGATGCTGTTCGTGCGGTTCGCCGACAGCCTGGTCGGCCACGGTCAGCCGATCGTAAGACCTACCGCTTCCGTGGAGTTTGACTTCGAGGGCGAACTCGCAGTCGTCATCGGAGTCGGCGGCCGCCACATCGCCGCGGACCGGGCATCGCACCACATCGCGGGATACTCGTGCTTCAACGACGGCTCGTTGCGGGACTTCCAAACGCGTGGCATGCAGTTCCTGCCCGGCAAGAGCTTCTGGCGGTCGGGGGCGTTCGGCCCGTGGCTGGTCACGCCGGACGAGGCCGGCGATATCAGCCAGGCGAGCCTTGTGACCACGGTCAATGGCGTCGAGAAGCAGCGTGCCAGGCTCGATGACCTTCTTTTCGGTGTCGACCGCCTTATCGAGTTCATCTCCACCTTCATGCCGCTGCGGCCAGGAGACATCATTGCGACCGGCACGCCCGGCGGCGTCGCGGCGGCCGGCAGACCCCCCACATGGCTGGTGCCCGGCGACCTCGTCGAGATCGCCATCGACGGCATCGGGGTACTGCGCAACACGGTCACCGACGAATCCCCGATGCACACTCACCACAGCACGGAGTCGACGCCATGACAAAGACAGATCCCCGCGTGAAGATCTTCGATGTCCTCTTTCCCCGGCTCGCCGTTCCCGACCTGGGTTTGGCAGAGGAGTTCCTGAGCGCACTCGGCCTGGTCACGGTGGAGCGGACCGAGCGTCAGCTGTTCCTGCGCGGTACCGGCTCCGCCAACCACATCTATGTGGCGGAGCTCGGCGAGCCGCGGTTCATCGGTATGGCGTTCACCGTCACCGACGAGGAGGACCTGCATCGGCTGGCCAAGCTGCCGGAGGCCAGCGCCGTACACGAGCTGGACGAACCAGGCGGTGGGCGCCGGGTGACGCTGACCGAGCCGAACGGCTACCAGATCGAGGTCATACACGGAATGGCGCCCCGCGAGCCGCTGGTGGTCCCGCCGCTGCTGTCCAACTCAGCGCTGGTGCCGGCGCAGCGCATCGGTGTCGGACCCTGGGGCCCCGATCAGCCGCCGCACGCCTGGCGGTTCGGCCACGCCGTGCAGAAGACGGAGAAGTTCGCCGAAACCACGGCGTGGTACCAGAATACCCTCGGCCTGGTGCCGTCGGAGTTCGGCGACGACGGCGAGGGCGAGATCAACGGCGTCTTCTTCTGCCCCGACGGCGGCGAGCGCTGGGTCGACCACCACTGCCTGCAGATCGCCGCGATCCCGCAATCGGGATGGCACCACGTCTCCTTCGAGGTGCAGAACTGGAGCGAGGTGTTCGAAGGCGCCGCTTACCTCGCCAAGCAGGGCCGCTACAAGGTGTGGGGAAGCCCGCAGCGTCACCTCGTCGGCGGCCAGGTGGGCATCTACGTCTCCGATCCGTGGGGACGGCTGCACGAGTTCTGGTCCGACGGCGACCGGGTCGACAACACGCACAAGCCGCGCACCTGGAAGATGGCAGACATGATCGACGGTCCACTCTGGGGCGAGGCGCCTGACTTCGAATTCTTTATGCAGGTGGCGCAATGACCGCCAGGCCGGCATTCAACCACGTGGGGATCTTCGTCCGTGAACTCGCGCCGATGATGTCGTTCTACCGCGACGCACTCGGCATGGTGGTCACCGACCGCGGCAAGACGTTCGACCGTGACGTCGCGTTCCTCAGCTCCGATTCCGCACACCACCACCAACTCGTGCTTGCGGAGGGGCGTGGCCAGGGGTACGTGAGCCAGCCACACGCCGAACGGCTCGACCTGGACATGTCCCACGAAGAGATCTGGGCGGCCACCGATGCTATGTGCCGCCAAGATCCGACGTTCAAGTCGATGCAGGCGTGGGACGACGAACTGGCGCTGGCCACAGGTCGTCAGCTGCAGGCCTGACGTAGGTTCCTCGTCCCGGCGCGGTTGGGACGACGCACATGTCCACCACCAGGGGTCACGAACGGAAAGGTTCCGCGACATGCGCAGCACGATGATGGACAACCCACTGCAGGTCTCGCGGCTTCTGGAGCACGGCCGTACAGTACACGGCGCTTCCGAGGTCGTGACCTGGACCGCCGAAGGAGCCCGCCGGGCCACCTTCGCCGAGGTCGGCTCCCAGGCGGCGAGGCTGGCACATGCCCTACGGACCGACCTCGGCGTCACCGGGGATGAGCGGGTCGCCACGCTCATGTGGAACAACGCCGAGCACATGGTCGCCTATCTGGCCGTCCCCAGCATGGGGGCAGTCCTGCACACGCTGAACCCGCGCCTGTTCCCCGAGCAGTTGGCCTACATCGTCAACCACGCCGAGGACCGGGTGATCATTGTCGACTCGACCCTGATCCCGCTGCTCGCTAACGTGCTGCCGCAGCTGACCACGCTGCACCACGTCATCGTCGTCGGCGATGGCGACACGAACAACCTCGTCCGCGACGGACTGACGGTGCACCGCTACGACCACCTGATAGCTGGGAAGTCCGATCACTTCCCATGGCCCGAGGCAGACGAGCGCGACGCCGCGGCTCTGTGCTACACGTCCGGCACCACCGGCGACCCGAAGGGCGTCGCCTACAGCCACCGCTCCATCTACCTGCACTCAATGCAGATCTGCTTGGCGGAGGCGTTCGGCATCGGCCCAGCGAGCAAGGTGCTTGCCGTGGTGCCGATGTTCCACGCGATGGCGTGGGGCCTGCCGTACGCCGCCTTCATGTCGGGCGGATCGCTGCTGATGCCTGACCGGTTTCTGCAGGGGGCCCCACTCGCGGCAATGATTGCCGCGGAGCGGCCCACGCTGGCTGGCGCGGTGCCGACGATCTGGACCGACCTGCTCGCCCACCTCGACGCGAATCCGACCGATGTCTCGTCGATGAAAGAGGTGATCGTGGGTGGGTCGGCCTGTCCACCCTCGCTCATGCACGCCTTCTCCGAGCGCTACGGCGTCGAGGTCATCCACGCCTGGGGCATGACCGAGACGTCGCCGCTGGGCTCGGTTGCGCGCGCCCCGGCCGGGTTGGCCGGTCCCGAGGCATGGGCTTACCGCTATACACAGGGCCGCGTGCCGGCGAGCGTCGAAGCCCGCATCGTCGGCCCGGCAGGCGAGGTCATGCCCGCGGACGGTAAGGCCGTCGGCGAACTCGAGGTACGTGGCCCGTGGGTCACTGGTACGTACGTCGGGGACAGCGAGCCGGACCCGGAGAAGTTCCACGACGGTTGGCTGCGCACCGGCGACGTGGGCAGCCTGTCACCCAACGGATATCTGACCCTCACCGACAGGGCAAAGGACGTCATCAAGTCCGGCGGTGAGTGGATCAGTTCGGTGGAGCTGGAAAACCTGCTCATGGGACACCCGGCGGTGTTGGAGGCGTGCGTCGTAGGCGTGCCCGACGAGCGCTGGGGTGAGCGTCCACTCGCGACGGTCGTGCTCCACGACGGGGCGACGGCGACCGCCGCCGTGCTACGCGACTACCTCGCCGGCTCGATTGCGCGCTGGCAACTGCCGGAGCGGTGGGCCTTCATCGAGGCCGTTCCGAAGACCTCGGTGGGCAAGTTCGACAAGAAGCGGGTGCGGGCACAGCACGCCGATGGCTCAATCACTGTCATCACCGTGTCCTCGTGACCCCGAGTCAGCCAGCCGAACACCTCGGGTAGGCATCGAGGCCGATGCAAGCAGGCGGGCACCAGCTCAAGCTCGTGCGGCCTTCGACGGGACCCCGCGCCCGACATCCGCCAGCTACCTCTTCACCACTGACTTGGCGTCCTCGGGTCGCCGCCGGCGGCTCGGCATTCGCAGGAGAGTCACCACCAGCACCCCCGCAGAAAGAGGTACCACAATGACTCAGCAGAGGCGCGGCAAAGCCGCCAGTCGGGCGGCCATCGTGGTCGCGGCGTCCGTCGCGCTCACCATGACCGGATGTGCCAGCAGCGACGACACCGGCAACACCGACCGCGCTGCTGCGGCGATCGCCGCAGTCCCAGCCTCCTTCGCCGGCAAGGCCGCCACCGGCAGTCCGGTCAAGATCGGGCTGCTCAACCCTGAAGGAAGCGCCGCCGCCAACTTCCCGGAAAGCCGCGTTGCAGCCGAAGCGGTGGTCGCCTACGCCAACGAACACCTGGGCGGACTCGCCGGACACAAAATCGAACTGGTCCGCTGCGATCTCGTCGCGGAGGACCCGTCCACGATGACCGCCTGCGCGAATCAGATGGTTCAGGACCAGGTCGCCGCCGTCGTCGCGACCACGGGTGGCAACGGGGAACTCATGGCTCCCATCATCACCAAGGCCGGCATCGCCTACACGAACTTCCAGGGCACCAGCGCCACCGAGTTCTCCGGGCCGAACGCCTTCTTGTGGAACGGCGGCGTCGCCGCCACGACCCTAAATATGGCGAAGTTCGCCGCGAAGGCCGGGGTGAAGAACATAACCATGTACGTCACAGCGGTCGGTGACATTCCCGCGCATATCGGGGCGGCCACGCCGATCCTCAAGGCGATGGGCGTTGACAGCAAGATCGTCCCGATTCCGCCAGGCTCGCCGGACGTCACTGGCCAGGTCCAGGCGGGCCTGAAGGACAAACCAGGTGCGATCACCGTCCTCGGTGACGTCTCGACCTGTATCGCCACACTCAAGGGTCTGAAGCTCCTTAACGCGGACGTCGATCGCTACCTCACCCAGAAGTGCGCGGACCCCGCGGTTTACGAAGCCGTGCCGGATGCCCTCGACGGCGCGTACCTGTTCACCACCGCGGAGGGGACCAGCGATCACGATGAGGCCAAGATCTACCGCGCCGTGATGGCCAAGTACGCCCCCGCCGATGCGAACCTCGGTGGCAACGCCACCGCCGGCTACCAGACCATGCTGGCCATCACCCGGATGGTCAACGCCGGCATCGGCACCAATGAGCCGACTGCGCCCAACATCATCGCCGCGCTCAAGGCGGCCAAGGCAGTCCCGCTTCCCGTCGGCCACGGAATCACGCTGACCTGCGATGGCAAGGCCCTCCCCAAGCTGCCCAACGTCTGCTCGGTCGGGGGCCTCGTCGGCGAGATCAAGCAGGGAACGGCCAACAAGTTCAACGTTCTTTAGTGACCGAGCCAGGACCGGACGAATGGTTCGTCCGGTCCCGGCTCGAATCCGTCAGGCAAAGGAAGCGCACATGACCGCCCATTTCACCTTCCTCCTGCTCGGCCTGGGTAGCGGCGCGGTCTATGCCGCGCTCGCGATGGGCCTTGTTGTCACCTTCCGCAGCTCCGGCGTAGTGAACCTCAGCACCGGCGCGATCGCGCTCTACATCGCCTACACCTTCGCCTACCTCCGTCGCGGTGAGCTGATCAGTCCGATTCCATTCACGCCGACAACGGTCGACCTCGGTGGGCCGATGGCCGTCCTGCCGGCGATGATCCTGGCTCTCGCGATCGCGGTCGTGCTGGGGCTCGCGCTCTACGGGCTGGTGTTTCGCCCGCTGCGTTCGGCTTCCCCGGTGGCCAAGGCGGTGGCCAGCATCGGCCTCATGCTCATGATCCAGAGCCTGCTGTCCGCTCGACTGGGCAACAGCCCGGCGATCGTCCGGTCCATCCTGCCCTCTGGAACCATCACGGTAGGCGGCACCAACCTCGCCGAGGACCGGCTCTGGTTCGCCGGCATCATCGTCGTGGTGGGCCTGGCGCTTGGCGCGTTGGTGCGGTTCACCCGGTTCGGCCTCGCCACCCGCGCGGTTGCGGAGTCCGAGCGGGGCGCACTGGTCAGCGGGCTCTCCCCGGATCGGATCGCCGCCGTGAACTGGGCGCTGTCCGCGGTGGTGGCCGGCCTGGCGGGCATCCTGATCGCACCGATCGTGGCGCCCTCTCCCAGCGCGTACACGCTGTTCATCGTGCCGGCGCTGGCCGCTGCCCTGGTCGGCGGCCTGGCCCGGCTCGGCCCCGCGATCGCCGCCGGCCTGGCGATCGGAATGCTGCAGTCCGAGGCGGCCAACCTCCAGGCCACGGTCCCGCACTTTCCGAAATCCGGCGTCGACACCCTCGTTCCGCTCTTCCTGATCCTCGCGGTGCTGCTCTTCCGCGGCGGGAGCATCCCGCAACGCGCTTCGATCGCCCAGCAGTCCCTGGGGCGGGCGCCGCTGCCGCGCAATCTTCCGCTGGCGGTCGGGATCGGCGTTGTCGTCGGGCTGGTCGCGCTGCTGACCACCAGTGGGAACTGGCGAGCAGCCGTCATCACCTCGATGGTCCTCGGCATTCTCGCTCTGTCCTATGTAGTTGTGACGGGGTACGCCGGGCAGGTCTCCCTCGCCCAGCTGGCCCTGGCCGGTTGCTCGGCCTTCCTGCTGGCTCGGCTCGCCACCGACCTGCACATCCCCTTCCCCCTCGCGCCGCTGCTCGCTGCGTCGGCCGTGACGGTCCTGGGCGTCATAATCGGCCTCCCGGCAATGCGGCTGCGTGGACTCCCGGTAGCCGCTGTCACACTCGCCTTCGCCGCGGCGGCGGAGATGATCTGGTTCCAGAACCCGCAGATCAACGGCGGCACCGCGGGCGCTCCGATCGGTGCTCCTAGTCTCTTCGGCCTTGACCTCGGTATCGGCGAGGGCATGGCCTACCCGCGAATGGCGTTCGGTGTCATGGTCCTCGCCGTGCTCGCGATCACCGGCACCGGGGTCGCGTTGCTGCGCCGTAGCCGGCTCGGCGCGTCGATGCTGGCCGTACGAACCAACGAGCGCTCGGCCGCCGCCTCCGGCATCGACGTGCGCCGAGTGAAGATCGCCGCTTTCGCCATCGGCGCCTTCATCGCCGGCTGGGGTGGCGCACTGATGGGCTACCAGCAGCAGGTGGCCTCCGCATCTACGTACGCGACGCTCACCGGTGTCGCGGTGTTTGCCGCCGTATGCCTGGCCGGGGTCACCTCGGTATTCGGTGGCCTGGCCGCCGGCGTGGCCGGCACTGGTGGCCTGTTCTACTACGCGCTCACCAACTGGATCGACCTGCATCAGTATTGGGCGGTCATCAGCGGACTGGCGCTGGTACTGACCGTTATCAAGTACCCAGAGGGAATGACCGGTCCGATCCAGGAACTCCTACGGCGTCGGCATAACCGGCACAAGGCCCCGGTCAGCGACGACGAGGTGATGTCCACGGCTCGTGCGGTTGACGAGCGTACCGCGCACCCGATCGGCGAGACGATTCTCCAGGTGGACTCGGTCGCGGTCCGATACGGCGGTGTAGTCGCCGTCGATGACGTCAGCCTCACGGTCCGCGACGGCGAGATCCTCGGAATCATCGGCCCCAACGGCGCGGGCAAGACCACCCTGCTCGACGCCCTGGGCGGCTTCGTCGGCAACGCCTCCGGCGTGGTCGCGCTCGACGGTGTGAGCCTCGATGGCCGGCCGGCCTTCCAGCGGGTCCGCGCCGGGCTTGGTCGCACCTTCCAGGCGGTGGAGCTCTACGAGGACCTCACCGTCGAGGAGAACGTCACGGTGGGCACCGTCGGCACCGGCGCCCGTCGACCACTACGTCGACCAGAACTTCGCGCGATCTTCGATGTGCTCGGCCTATCCGTCGTCGCCGACCGCCCAGTCTCGGAACTCTCCCACGGACAGCGGCAACTGGTCTCCGTCGCCCGGGCGTTGGCCACCAGACCACGAGTGCTTCTCCTCGACGAGCCCGCCGCCGGCCTCGACTCAACCGAGAGCCTCTGGCTCGGCGAGCGGCTCAAGGCGGTCCGCGACGCCGGCACCACCATCGTGATGATCGATCACGACATGGGCCTCGTCCTCCAGACCTGCGACCGGATCGTCGTACTCGACCGAGGCAAGAAGATCGCCGACGGCAGCCCCGAGGAGGTCCGCAACGACCCGGCCGTGATCACGGCGTATCTCGGCGCCACCCACGACGGCGCTCAGCCAGTCCCAGCCCAACCCGCGCCACGCCAACCGGACCGGCCTACCATCCCTGCAAGCCATGAGGTCGTGAAATGAGCGCCACCCCCGCACTCGAGGTCACCGCCCTGGCCGCCGGCTACGTCGGCAGCCCGGTGATCCGGGATCTCTCATTCGCCCTCGCCCCCGGCGAGGTGCTCTGCCTGCTCGGCCCCAACGGCGCCGGCAAGACCACAACCCTGCTAGCACTGTCCGGGCTCCTTGCGCGGTCGGCCGGCACCGTCACAGTGAACGGCGTCGCGTTGCCCGCCGGCCGACCCCGTACGGCCGCCCGGGCCGGCCTGGCATTCGTGCCCGACGACCGGTCGCTCTTCCGCACCCTCACGGTCGCGGAGAACCTCGCCCTGGCCGCCACCTCGAAAAGCCGGATCGCCGACGTGCTCGACCTCTTCCCCCTGCTCAGAGAGCGGCTCAACGTGCACGCCGGGCTGCTGTCGGGCGGTGAGCAACAGCAACTCGCGTTGGGTCGGGCCTTGGTCCAGGACCCAAAAGTGCTGATGGTCGACGAACTTTCGATGGGACTGGCGCCCGTCATCGTCGAGCACCTGCTACCGGTGATCCGACAGGTCGCCGACGAGACCGGCACCGCGGTCATCCTCGTCGAGCAGCACTTCCGGCTTGCGCTGGGCATCAGCGACCAGGCGATCGTGCTCGCCCACGGCGCCGAGGTCCTTCGTGGTGCGCCAAGCGAACTGCTGGCCAAGCCCGAACAGATCGAGGCGGCCTACCTGGGCGGCAAGGCGGCCTGAAACGGCAGAGAGAAAGAGAACTGAACAGCTGCAGGAGCGAGCGGCGTCCTGCCGCACGCCAGCGGTAACTCGACGATCGATGAGGCCTGTCCGCCACAGCGCCATGCACGGGACGCGCGGCCAGGCTACCCGGGACCGCAACGAAGGTGAGGCAACGCAGTATGAGCAACAGTGCTCGGGCGGCCGGGCGCCCTCCTGAGCCGGCAGAGTTCCGGGCCGCACTGGCGCACTGTCCGACCGGCGTGGCAGTGGTGACCACTTACCTGCCCGGCACCAGACGGGTCGGCATGGTCGTCGGGACCTTCACCTCGGTTTCGCTCGACCCCACACTGGTTGGTTGGCCGGCTACTCAAGTTCTCCAGATCGGTCGCCGCCTTGGCAATGGCCGAGTGAGAACGCGCACCACACGCCCGGCGGCACAATTCACCCCTTCACCTGGCTCGTCATGGTCCTCGCCTGAGAGGGCGACAGGCCTCAATGGGCTTCTCAACGATTACGGAGACGATGAACGATGAATGTCCTCACCTGGGTGCTGCAGGCCCTCATGGCCGCTCTGTTCCTGGTCCATGGGGCGCTAATGATAGCGCCGCCCGAGTGGCTCGTGCGCCGGATGCGCGAGCGGGGCCGCGAGCCCAGCTGGCCCCACAGCCTGCTCGTCTTCACCGGCATCGCCGAGGTGTTGGCCGCGGTCGGCCTGATCCTTCCCGCGGCCACCGGGATCCTTCCCGTCCTGACCCCGCTGGCCGCTGTAGGCCTGGCGATCGTGATGGTGGGCGGCACCGTCTACCACCTGCAGCGGCGCGAGGGCTCGCTCGCGACGGTGGTCCTTGGCCTGATCTGCGTGGCAATCGCGGTCCTTCGCTGGACTGTGGTCCCGCTGTGACGAGGAGGCGCAGTGCGCCGGCATCGCCACAATGGTCCGCCACCAGATAGCCGTGCAGGTGGCATAAACCGACCGGCACCTCGATCCCACGGCGCACAAGACCGCACCCTCAACCCAGCCGGGTTTCCGAACGACACAGGGCGCAGCGCGACCCGCTGACGCTCGGGCCTGGCCTGGATATCCGGAGCAGCCCTGTTCTCCGCGCGTCGCCTGACCTCAATCCGTTTCCGTGCATCCGCTGCATGCTTGGAGGCCGGGACGCGGGTGAGGAGAACTTGCAACGTGCGGATCTCGTCGGCACCGCGTACGCCGGGCCCGGCAAGACCGACGAGGACCTCGCCGACGCCGTCGCCGCCGGGGTGGACCGCATCCACGTCGAGTCGCCGGCCGAGCTGCGACGACTCGGCGCGCTGGCGGTCTCCGCAGGCACGTCGGCCCGGGTGCTGCTCCGGGTGAACCTGCCAACTTGCAGTCGCGGTCTCGGATCAGGAGCCGGAACACGTGTGCCCGCTCACCGAGGTCGACGATCAGTACGTGACACGAGGTACGTGAGATGAGATACGTGAGCAGAGCACTGCGCGAGGTCTACTCCTCGCTGACCGCCGCGGGGTGGGTCTGGATCGGATTCCCCCCGATGGGGCCACCGCAGCCCATGGCCGCGCCGCGACTGGAAGAACCACCACAGGGCCATCCGGAGCGGCTCTGTCCGGACGTTCCACTGACCAGTACCGAACGCGCGCTCCAACGACAGCTCGTCACACCGATCGAGGAGAGGGAGTGAAGGAGATTCGTCGCCTGGACCGGGTGATCATGCGCTTCGCGGGTGATTCCGGTGACGGTATGGCCAGGTCGTCGTCCCCGAAATGAACCTCGGCCGGGGAACGACAGCTGGACCGTCGTCGGCTGACCGGCGGTCCAGCGCCGTGCGAGCCGCGGTCGAGGGACGCGTCCGCGAGTGGTGTGTCCGCGCTCGTACCGGGGGCGCGAACGACGAAGACGAAGGGTTACGCACCGTGCCGCACCGATCAAGCCCTGCTCCGACCCGGGTTTCGGGCGATCTCCAGGTGGGGGTGCGGGCCTTCTACGCGGCCCAGCTCCCGCTCCTCGAAGACCGCGGCATAGAGGAGTTCGCCGCGATGACCGGGGCGATCCCTTACGTCGGCGACAAGGTGTTCCGGCAGTGGTTCGACGAGTTCGTGATCGAGCAGGTGAGCGAGGACGAGATCAGCGTGGTCTTCCGCTCGCCGAGGAACCGTTCACGACTGGGCCACAAGGTGCGCTACGCGCTGAGCCACCCGCAGCGCGTGGTGCCGTATCTGCGACGGGCCGGCCGGGACGGGTGGCTGCGGCTGCGGCACCGCGGGAGTCATATCGCGTACTACCGGCCGGTGATGGCATCGGACACCGCGTCCACGTGGAAGAAGTCGGTGGCCAGCAGCCGGTGCGCCTGGGTGCGGAGGAAGCGTCTCCAACTGGTGTCCACACCGCGCGGCGCCGGTCCTGTCCGGGTGCGGGCCAGGATCCGGCGGATCGTGCCGGCACCGACCCGATACCCGAGGCCAACCAGCTCGCCTTGGATGCGGCGGTGTCCCCAGCTCGGGTTCTCCCGAGCATGCCGCAGGACCAGATCCCGGACGTCGGCGCTGATCGGCGGCCGACCTGGCCGGATCGGGTAGGTGCACCGGCGTTGGACCAGACGGCGGTGCCAAGCCAGCAGCGTGGCCGGTGTAACAAGGCGATGCTGGCGTAGCCTGCCGGGGAGGAGCCGCGCCAGCGCGGACAGCACCGCCCGGTCCGGCCAGGAGGGTCGCGGCCGGCCGACCTGCCGGCGCAGCACGGCGATCTCGTGCCGCAGGACCAGCAGCTCCGCGGTCTTGGCTGCGTCGCTGCGCGACAGCCGCGCAAGCCAGCCGAACACCTGAACCATGATCAGATACAGCAGCCGGGACAGCATCGTCCAAGCACGCGTCCGATGGGCGAAGCCCCAGCTCACAACCCGTACGACGAGTTATGGCACGGCATAGGTATGCGAACGATCGTGATCGACGGCGGAGTCGCAGGATCTGCTGTCGCGCTGGCGTTGCGGCACATCGGTGCCGAGGTGACCGTCTACGAGGCGTACGAGGATCCGGCCGGCGACGTCGGCTCGTTCGTCAGCCTGGCCAGCAACGGGGTGCGGGGGGCCTGGACGCACTCGGCTGCCTAAAACAGGTCCAGGTCGCTGGAGTCGACATCCCCAGGCAGCGGATGTGGTCGGCCGGTGGCCACCTGCTAGGTGACGTCCCACGCGGCAGGCGCAGCAGCGACCCGCTGCACAACATCACGCTGATGCGCGGCCGGCTCGTGACGGCCCTGCGGCAAGCGGCCCGCGACGCTGGGGCGAAGATCGTGACCGGTGAACGCCTCGTCGACGTAACCGAGACGCCAGAGGCGGTAACCGCACAGTTCGCCGGCACGGGGCGAGACAGTGCCGACCTGCTCGTGGCCGCCGACGGCATCTGGTCGACCGTACGCGGGTTGCTCGACCCGGCGGCGCCCCGCCCTCAGTACGCCGGTCTCTACGCGATCTCAGGCATCTCCCACATGGAGCGCGCGGAGCCTGGAGTGTTCAACCTGACCTTCGCCCGCAACGGCGCGTTCATCCACCTGGCCGCACACGACGGCGAGGTGTGGTGGTCAGCGCAGATCGCCGACCCGGTCGAGCCGGACCTCGACGTGTCAGCGACGCGGACTGGCTGCTCCGCACCGCCGACCTGTATCGCGACGAGGTTGTGCCATCGGCGGTCATCGCGGCCACCACCCGGCTGCACCCGGCCGTGATCATGCACGCGGTCGACCCGATCCCGACCTGGCACAGCAACCGCATCGTCTTGGTCGGCGCCGCCGCCCACCCCGGCGGCGCAGGACAGGGCGCCTCGCTGGCCATCGAAGACGCCCTCGCCCTCGCCGCTGCGCTCCAGGCCGAGCCCACCACCACCGCGGCGCTGGAGACATACGATGCCGAACGGCGCCCGCGCGTCGTCAAGCTCCTCGGCACCGCAGAGGACAACCGCGGCGTCAAGAAGGTCGGCCCGGTCAAACGACGCCAACAGGCGCTGCTAATGGGCGTGTTCGTGCCGCTGTTCTACGAAAAGGCCACCGCGTGGCTGTACAGCTACGAACCCAGCCGACCCCGCGACCACCGGCAGCGTTGACCTCGCCTCGTCCCCCGGGCACCGTAGCTTCACCAGCAACCCAAGGCTCCACATGGGAAAAATCACCCAGATGACAGTCCCGGTTTCTCGTGAGGCCACTTGGGTTCGCGGGAACTGACGGAATTTTGCCAGAACAGCGCGGGCTCCTCCAGCGACCAGCGGCGCAGGCTTTCGTAGTCGCGAGCGCCGGCTCTCCCCCGCTCGTCGAGCCACCGGGCGAAGTCCCCGACCCGTGAAGCCTCCCAGGTTCCTTCCGGCGGCGTCCAGAGGACCCGCGGTCGCGTGCCGGCTGGAGCATCCCGGCCCTCGCCCGAGAGCGTCTGCGGCGCGGCGTGCCGCGTGACGTCGGACATCGTCCTCCTGCCTCCCGTCGCTACTCGGGGAGGCCGGACTTCATGAGCTCGGCGAGGAACTCGGCGTGCCGAGGATGCGGCATGAGGATCTCCGACTCCGGCTCACCGGACTCCACGCGGGCGCACAGCGCCTCGGGGTCGATGAAGACACCGAGAGGGTTGACGTCGAACAGCCCCGTCGAGAACCACGTGTTCAGCTCTGCCGCGGACTTGAACGCACCGACGCTCAGCTCGATCTGGTTGTCGTCGGGGTCCCGGTAGTACAGGGACGTTGCCACGCCGTGGTTGATGCAGCGTTCGGGGACGATGCCCTTCGCCTTGAGGTCGCGGTAGTGGCCGGTCAGCTCCTTGAGCGAACCGACCTCGAAGGCGGCGTGGTCCATCCCGGTCGTCTTCCTCGTCGACGGCACGGCTCCCTGGGTGGGCAGGATCGCCAGCCGGTCCTGCGACTCGTCCCACGTCAGAAAGATGATCAGCGGGTGTCTCATGACGACCTGCATGCCGAGCACGGTGCAGTACCAGTCGACGAGGGCGTCGGGTTGTGCGGTGCGCAGCACGATGTGGGCGTACTCGGCGGGCCGGAAGCCACCGCGAGCTTGCGGAACGTGCGCTTCGACGTTGGTCATCGTGGTACCTCTCTGGTTCGTCGGACGTGATGGGTCGACAGGTAGGCCGGTGTGCTCCTGCGTGGGGCGTCAGCGGGGAACGTGACCGGTGCACAGACGGAGAACGAGATTGCCAGGGTGAGCCCGACGGGACCGGCCCCGACCACGACGACCCCTGGGCCGCCGTCGGTCGGGTACTCACTGCTCACGGTCATGCTCGTCGACCTCCTTGTCGTCACCGCCGGTCGGCTCGTTCTCGACCCGGTTGCGCAGCACGCCGACGCCGGAGACCGCGATCTCCACGCGGTCCCCGGCGCGTAGCCACGTGCTCGTGAGGGCCCCGATCCCGGCCGGCGAGCCGGTGAGGACGACGTCCCCCGGCTGGAGCGCGAAGACGGTCGAGATGTAGGAGACCAGCTCGGCGTGGCTGAAGATCAGGTCGCCCGGTTCCAGACGCTGACGCACCTCGCCGTTGACCCGCGTCTCCAGGGTCAGCGAGGAAGGGTCGGGCACGTCGGAGCTGGTGGTGATCCACGGGCCGAAGGCTGCGCTCGCGGGGAAGTTCTTCCCGGCGGTGACCTGGTTGGAGTGCGTCTGGAAGTCCCGGACACTCCCGTCGTTGTAGCAGGCGTACCCGGCGACACAGTCCATGGCCCGGTCGGGAGCGACACGCCGACCGGACCGGCCGATGACGAGGGCGATCTCGCCCTCGTAGTCCAGGCACGGTGACACCGCGGGCACCAGGACGGCGGCTTCGTGCCCGACGTGGCTGAGCGGGCTGCGCATGAACAAGCGGGGGTACCGGTGGTAGTCACCCGGCTGCCGGCGCATGAGGGAAGCTGTCTCCTCGAAGTGGCTCTTCGTGTTGAGCCCCACTCCGATGACATGGGTGGGGTTGGTGACGGGTGGCAGCCACGTCACGTCGTCGAACGACCAGTCGGCCGGCGCGTCAGCGAACCGTTCGAGGGCGTCGACGCCTCGGGCGAGAGCGGTCCTCAGGTCCGGGGCGCTCGTGCGTTCGGACACGTCGACCAGACCCGACGGCGCGACGATGCCGAAGCGGTCCTTGCCGGCGGCGCGGAAGCTCGCAAGGCGCATGTCCGTCTCCGTATCCCGCTGTCGTGAGAGCCGTCCAGGCATCGGCCTGCCGGGACCGCCTCGTCGGGGATCGGTCGCGACAGCGAGGTCGGCCGGCCACGTGGCGGGTGGCACATCATAAACACATAGGTTTATGATGTGCCAATGAGTCCGCGTCCACCTCATGCCGGCGGCGCCGGCAGCACCGCAGCCCGCGTCCGCTTCGACGCGAGCGTCCCGTTGCACCACCAGGTCTATCTCGAGCTTCGCCGCGACATCGCGGACGGCCTGTGGGAGGGAAGGTCCGACTTCCCCGGCGAGAAGGAGCTCGCGGAACGCCTCGGAATCAGCGTGATCACCAGTCGTGCAGCGCTGGATCGCCTGGTCGGCGACGGATGGATCGAACGGCGGCGCGGTCGACGCCCGCGGGTGCTGCACCGGCCGGAAGCGGCCGCGAAGGACGACAGGCCGGGCATCCTGGAGTTCGGGTCCCTGCGTGCCTACACCTACACGGTGCTCGAGGCGGGGACCTCCATCGCGCCCGTCGAGGCGTGCGCCGCGTTCGGGCTCCCGCCGGGCGAGTATCTCTGGCAGTGCATGAGGCTGCGCCACCACAAGGGTGCCGCGCACAGCGTGACCCACAACGTCCAGCGGCCCGCCGTCGGCGAGCGGCACACGATGCGCCAGCTGGAGAAGGAGTCGATGGCCCGGATCCTTGCGCAGCAAGGGCACTCCATCGCGCACATCCGCCGACGCATGGGGATCACCCATGCCCCCACCGTGGTGACCGAGGCACTGGGGCTCACGGTCGCCGAGCGCGTGCTGGTGTCGACCTTCACCCTGCACGACCCGAGCGACGAGGTGCTCGAGTGGGTACGCATCTTCCTGCACCCAGACCACGACACTCCCGAGGAAACGTTCGACCTCGCGACGGGCACCTGGTCGACGGAGGACGTCATGTAACGCCCTACCATCCATCGGCCAGGTGATCGACGAGGGTCCGGTCTTCGCAGGTTCGAAGGATTCGAACGATGTCCGTTGTCGACGTGTGGATGCAGCACCCGACGCTTCGCCACTCACAGGACGAGATGTTCGACTCGGTTCGTCGGTGGACGGGGAGGGAAGCTCCTCGGGAAGAGCTGCCGGTGTCTGCCACGATCGCGGCAATGGACGAGGGCGTGGGTCTCCACGGGCCTGATCAGCGCCTGGCACGGCCCGCATGGCGTACTGATCAGCAACGACGAGGTGGCCGGGTTCGTGGATCAGGCTCCGGGGCGGCTTCTGGGGCTTGCCGGGGCCGACTTGATGAGACCCCAGGAGGCTGTCCGGGAACTGCGCCGCGCGGTGCGCGAACTCGGCTTCGTGGGGCTGCGACTGGTGCCGTGGCTGTGGGGGCTGCCCGCTCCTGACCCGGCGCCACCGGAATCCGTGGCTCCGGAAACCACAGATCGCACTGCGTGAGCTGCCCCGGCTCGTAAACAACCCGATCAACCGGATCCACACCGGTGTACTCGGGCCGGATCACCTGCAACCGCTTCTTCAACGGCGAGATCGAATACGGCCAGCCGATCCGCTGCGCGATGACCGGCGCCGGCATCCGCGGATACTCCTTCAACAACGCCCGGATCGCCGGCTGGAACCCACCGACCCCCGCGGCGATCGCACGTACTTCGGTGGGCGATCCGACGCCAACGCCGACCGCACCGTGTTCCGAGCCACCCCGAGCCGACGAGCGATCTCCTTGATCGGCACACCCTCAGCCCGGTGCAACCGCCGGATCTCCGCCCAGTCCTCCATCTTGATCACACCCTCCACATCGGTCACGGAGGGGGTCAACTTTCGGAGAACCCCACGGGGTCAGTCTTCAGGATCTGGCCCACTTTTGTTGATCGAGACTGGTCCCTCTGGCGGTCAGGTAGCGACGAGGACTCGCTTACGGAAGCAGGTCGGCCCGTGCTGCGACGAGCACATCGATCGCTTCGTTGCGTGGCTGCGCCTGCCACCGGCGGCCCGCGACGGACGGGATCCCGGCCCTGCCGTCCGCCGAGGGCTGATCCGCTGCGGCTACGGCCGGAAGAGCCGTTGTTGTTCCAGTCCCCGGGACTACTCCTCCGGCGTTCGTCATGCCTGTCGCTGGGGGTGGTCGTCCCCTGGCGTTCCGTGGTCTGTGGTCGCTGGGGCCTGTGCTGTAGCGCTGGGACGGTGGCCTGGTGCGAGGATGCCCATCATGAGTGTCCGAAGTTGCTGCAGTGCGCTGTCCATGGCCCGGCGAGCGTCGTCGTGATCGCGTCGCTCGATGGCATCCACGAGGCTGCGGTAGGCGCCAGAGCTGAGCGGGGGAAGGATCTCGCTTATCCACCGTCGCTGAAGGTTGTGCTCGGGATCAATGGTGGTCTCGAACATCTTCACGTACGTATTGAGGAGTAGCTCGACTGCGACGGAGTGGCCGCTGCGGCACAGGGTTCGTAGGAATGTCCGTTGGGCCGCAACCATCGAGTTACTGTCCCCGGAACGCAACTCCTCGTCGAGGACGCCGAGCCGCTCCCGCATCAGCGCGATGTCGTTGGCATCCGCGTGCATCATGGCCAGCTCGACAAAGCTTCTGAAGATGATGGCACCGACGTCCACGACCGACTCCGCAATCTGGACGTCTGCCTCGCCGCTGCGGTAGAGCAGGTACGGTAGCAGCTCCGTGGAGCCCTTCTCTCGGAAGTCGGTTACCTTGCATCCGGAGCCCTGACGACGTTCGAGCAGGCCGAGCAGCTCCAGCTCAAGCAGCGCGGATCGGAGCGTGTGTCGGTCCACGCCGAACTGGACGGCAAGGTCGCGTTCCGACGGCAGGTAGTCGCCGGGTTTGTAGGCACCCCGCAGGATGGCCGTGCGTAGCTGGCTCGCGACATGTTCGCCGAGAGACCGCCGGGCGACGGCGACAAACCGGTGGTCCGTCGTCTCGTGATTCGAACTCATGGGGGTCCGTCTTCTCCGCATCAGGTGCTGGTCCAGCGCGGATGGAGAGCGCACTCCACCACAAGACGCCCCACGGGAATGGTTGCACCAATCCCGAGGGCCTGTCAACAGCTGGGATACCTCTGAAAATTATACGAGGTATTGGGCGTCTGGTCCCCAGAGCGGGCTGTTGGAGGGTTCGCCGGCAAGGGTTCGGCCGTGGAGGCTCTTACCCCAGCTGAAGACAGACGGCTGGAGATCGGCGTATCAACTCGGATTCGTCGGCCATGTGACTTTGATGCTCGGCGCCTGCCTCGCGGGGCTCGCGCTGAGAAGGAGCGGGGCCGTTCACTTCGAGCTCTGGCGGCCAACGAACCTGCTGACCCGGGCCATGGCCATCCTGGCTGAGGCGGGCGCGATCGCTGGCGCGTTGGCCCTGTCCCACGAGGGCTACGGTCGTCACGCCCCTCTGGATTGGTACCTGGCATCGGCCACGGTGCTGCATGTGGTTCTTCTTGCAGGGGTACCGCTTTCCAGATCTCGGTGACCGGCTCCTCCAGGACGTTGCCGATGTTCAGCCACAGGTCCGGGGCGTCGTACACCGGCCAGGCACGGGCAACGCCGTTCGGCTCGATGCAGATCATGTGACCTTCGTTGTCCGGCGTCCAGGTGGTCAGCCGCAGGGCCGGACTCCACCGGTGCGTGGTGCGCTCGGCGACGAGCCGGTCAGAGGCCTGCTCGGCTTCCTCGTTGCTGATGAACTCGTGCTCGGGGAGCTTGAGGGCATTGCCCTTCCGCAGCGGCATGATGAACTTGATCTTGCCCGCGTCAAGGACGTCGGCGATCTGCGTCACGTACGGCATTGACGGCAGGTAGGAGCGGGTGACGACCGCGGACAGCGAGATCGGGATGCCGCGCTCCTGGAAGGCGCGGATGCCGGCCATCGTCAGGTCGTACTCCTGGCCGCGGATGCGCTGGAACGCAGCGCGGGGGCCCCTTGAACCCGACGTTGGCGTACGCGATCTTCCCGGCGATGTTCTTGGCGTGCTCCATGCCGTGGGTGGCGTTCGTGGGCACGGCGAGGATCGCATCCTTGTGCCACATTTCGACGATGTCGCTGAAGTCCTTGCGCATCATCGGTTCGCCGCCGGAGAGGAACACTCGGGCCACGTCGCTGAGGTTTTCGCGCATCGTGTCGAGCTGGTCGATCGTCGGGTCGGGCATCTGGAGGATCTCGGAGCACATGTTGCAGTCGAAGTTGCAGCGCTTCGTGACCTGCACGATCACCGACAGCGGGACCGCCGCGGCGTCGGCGAGGGCATGAACGTCGAGGTCGACCGGCGCCTCGAAGTAATGGCCGGTATTCGAGAACTCGACTCCGCTGCCCACTGGCCGCCGGGTCTGGGTAGGAACGACGGGGATGCCGAGGTTCGTCATGCGGAACTCCATCCAATGAGGTGTGGATAGTGCTGGTGACGTGGGGGATGTGCCGCTCGGGGCGGTGGTCGGGCGGTCGTGCGGGGTCTTGTCGACGGGCGCTGCTCACCGTCAGTTGACGGGCTCCGAGAGAGCCGAGGCGGTGTGTTCACGTCGTCGTCGAGGCCCCAGCGGGCGGTGTTCCGCAGGCCTCGGCGCAGTTCCTCGATGGCCGCGTCGGTGTAGCCGCGGCGCACCGGGCGGCTGGGCCGGCACGCCGCGGGGCTCGGCGCGGGCCGGGCCGGAGAGGGAGTCTGTGGCAGCCGCTCACAGCTCGGTGTCCTCGACCAGGAACTCCAACACGTCCTGTACGGCGAGGGCGAGAAGTCGAAGGTGCCCGCGTGCCCGTACGAACTCAGGAGGCGGCTTCTCTTTTCCCAGTGCTCGCGCACGGGCGACGGCTGCCGTGACGTCCTCGCTGGTCTTGTCGCAGCCTGGCTCCGCAGCAAGGTCGGCGAGCTGGGGAATCAAGCCGCGCAGCTTCTGCGCCAGCCCGTCAATCTCGGGCTCATCCAGCCGTGCCTGCTCGCCGAGCACAGCGTCAAGGACGTCGAAAGTGGTATCGATGGGCAGCTCGGCCCGGAGCCGTTCCACAACGCGCTCGAGCGTCGCGGTGTCGACGGACCACACGCCCGCGGGCTCCATGCTGGACTCGTCGAGCGTGCACCGGGTAGAGGCCTGCTGAGCCATGGTGCGGGGCATGCGAGGTCTCCATAGGTAAGTGGGCGGTGGGGTGTTGGCAGTTAGGCAGTCGGTGAATCCGCGGCCGCCTGCGGGTGAAGTAGGGAGATCCACACGTCCTTGCCCGTCCGGTTGGGCGAGATGCCGAAACCGTCGGAGATGGCGCGCACCAGGACCAGGCCGCGGCCGCTTTACGGTGTCCGAGGGAGTGAGGAGCGCGGGCTCTCGTGGGTCGTTGTCGCGAATGTTGATGCAGATTCCGCCTGGGATCCTCTGTACGAGGAGGCACGCGCTTCGTCGGCCGCTCGGGTCGCCTACGGTGTGCTCGCAGACGTTGGTCAGCAGCTCGCTCACGGCGAGGAGAGCCCGGTCTGTGAGCGCGTCCAAGCCGTCACCCCACAGCTGCAGGTGGCTGGACACGATGCGCCGAACCAGGGCGATGGCACTCGGCGTCACGTCGAGAGCCATCTCCAACTGCCCAGGAATGCTGGCTGTCAGAGCGCGACCGACAGCATCCCTTGCAGGTGCTTCAGCGTGTTGATGCATCACAGTTCCGTTCGTTCGGCCAGAACCCCGTCCAAGAGCCCTAGTTGCGGTGTGTACTGGTTCCATCCCGTTCCGCAACTATTGAGGCAGCACGGAGAGCAAACGTGCGGTGTCTGATGCCGACACCTCCAGGAATCGGCATCACAGACCCCGAGAGGGCGAAGGAATGCCGCAGCCGGAGAAGCAGCTCAACCCGGGGGAGTACCCCCGAAGCCTGGTTCGGCAGCGAGTTGCGTCACCGCCGGAAACTCAAAGGCATGTCGGCCCGTCAACTGGGCCGGTTAGCGCAGGTCAGCGATGATGTGATCCTTGCGATCGAGAAGGGCAAATACCCCAGCTGTCAGCAGCCGCTCGCCGTCCAGCTCGACGCGGTCCTGAACACCGGAGGCGTCTTCGAGCGGGCCTGGCCAATGGTCTTCGGTGATGCCGATAAGAAGCGGCGCGATGCCGATAAGCGAGCAGATACACCCGAGGAACGAAGTGCCGAGGTCACTCAAGGCCGCATCCTGGGCAGAGATGTATCGCCACTTCTGACCGGGAGTCCTGCGCCCGTGGACCGTCGCCACTTCCTCGCCGCCAGCAGTCTCGCTGCGTTCGTCCCCATAGACCTCGTCCAACTCGTCTCACCCTCCGCCCCCGCTCAACAGCCCGGCACCATCACGCCCCTCGACATCGAACAAGTCCTCGGCGTGGCCTCGAGCATCAGCCGCTGGGACAACTCGTACGGCGGGGGCGGGATGGTCGCAGACATCTCCAGCCGCGCCATGCAGTGGGCGGCCGGCCTGCTGTACGCGGACTGCCCGGACGTACTGCGGCCCGACCTGTTCGCGGCCGTCTCCCGCCTCGGGATCGCCGTGGGCGCGACCGCGTTCGACTCGTACGCCCACGACGATGCCCGGCGGACATGGAAGTTCGCAGCGGACTGCTCCGAGGAAGCCGGCGACTGGCACCTGCGAGCCAAGACGTACAGCCTCCTGGCGCGCCAGGCCGTATGGGTGGGCGAGCCTGACGAGGGCTTGACCCATGCCGAGAAGGGCCTGGTCCGTTCCGACCGGCTGACGGCCACCGAACGGGCCATGCTCCACACAGCACGCGCCAGGGCTTTCGCCAGGATGAAGAACGTAAAGGACACCCTCGCCGCGGTGGGACAGGCCGACGAAGCCTTCGCCGATCGCGACACCTCCGAAGACCCTCCGTGGATGGCCTACTACGACGAATCGCAACACGCCGGCGATACCGCCCACGCGCTCTTCGACCTGCGGTCCTCGCCGGTCAGGACCCGGGAAAGGCTGGAGAACGGTTCTGGGCAGCAGTTCAAGGGCACGACCCCGCGTTTGCCCGGTCTCGAGCGATGTCCAGGACCAAACTGGCGTCCCTGATGATGGCGAAGGGCGACCCCCGGCAGGCCGCTGTGATCGGCCATGACGCCCTGAACGAGGTAGGGCGACTCACCTCACGGCACGCTGCCGACGGTCTCCGTCAGCTCGGCCGGTTCGCCGCCTCTCACCCCAAGCTCAGCGACGCCAAAGACCTGCAGGAGCGGATCGCCGCTACCGTGCGGGCATGACGACGTCTGCCGCCGCACCCGCTCGCCTTGCCCTGGAACAGGCATGTTCCACCGTTGGTCTCGACGCCCGCGATGCCGTCCCCGTCCGGATCGCCGAGAACCAGATATGGCGACTTCCCGGGCGGGGCGTGATCGTGCGGATCGCCCGGCCTGGCCAAGCCGCGGCCGCCCGCCGAGAGATCCACGTCGCCCGATGGCTTGCCCAGAACGACGTCCCCGCCGTACGTCCGATCGACGTTGAGCAGCCTGTCGAAGCCGACGGCCGCCCGGTGACCTTCTGGGCAGAGCTCCCTGCACACGAGCACGGGACCGAGACCGACGTGGCGCTGCTGCTGAAACAGCTGCACGCCCTGCCGACGCCGGACTTCGACATCGGGTACCTCGACCCGTTCGTACGCGTCGCCGAGCGACTGCAGGCGGCCTCGACGCTGAACGAGGATGACCGGCGCTGGCTCCAAGACCTTCACCAAGTCCTCGCGGCAGCGTGGGAGGAGCGGCCGACGGGACTGCCGGATTGCGTGATCCATGGCGACGCGTGGCCGGGGAACCTGGTCCGCACGGGCACCGGGAGGCTGATGATGGACCTCGAGCGGCTCTCCGCCGGCCCGCCGGAATGGGACCTGGTCTCGACAGCCGTGCGCATGACGACGACAGGCGCGGTCACCCCGCAGCAGTACGCCACATACTGCGAGGCCTACGGCATAGATGTCACAGCCTGGCCCGGGTACCGGATCCTCGCCGGGGCTCGCGAGCTGCGCATGGTCACCTACGCGGCCCAACACGCCGCCAGCAACTCGGAGTGGGCGCCACGGGCTCAGCATCGCGTCGACTGCCTACGCGGCCGCGGCGGTCCCCGGCCGTGGAACTGGAAAGGGATCATGTAGCGGCCGGAGCTGCCACGATTGGAGCAGCTCGGCGATCTCGTCGTCGGTGTTCGGTACAGAGGTGGAGAAACGGATCCGCGAACTCGTCCGTCCCGACGTCCTCATCCTCGGCGACTTCGCGATGCGCCAGCTCAATGCCACCCAGGCCGACGACCTCTACGAACTCGTCTCCGAGCGGCAGGGACGGTCTCTGATCACCACCAGCAATCGGGCGCCCAGTGACTGGTATCCCCTCTTCCCCACCCCGGTCGTCGCCGAGTCCCGATCTACGCAGAGCCCTACCAGGTCGGAGACGACTGGCTGGTACGGACGGTCGACAACGACCAGAACATCCACACCTACTTGCTGAGCAACGGCAACGCGGCGGGTTTCGTTCCGCTCCCCGCCGACCTGACGACCGGCATCGCGGTCGACGTCAACGGAGACGGCCGGGCTTCATCCCAAGACTGCCCGTCGCGCCGATTCAAGAAGTAGATGTCATAGCTCACCGCGCGATCGTAGACACACGCACGTTCTGAGGTCAGGGCTTGAGGTCGATGGCCGCTGGTGACTCGGCTCACGGCATCAGCTTGGGAAGCTGCGATCATTTGCGGCCGGGTTGGTCGCTGACCTGGGCGAACGGCCGGTGCAGGGCCTTGTCGGGCTCGGCTGTTTTCACCGTGATTCCCCGCTGTTCCCCGTCTTGCCGCGGCCTCCTCGATTGCCCCCTGTTTGGCCCCCGGGTGGCAGTCATCTCAGGCTGCCACTTCCCAGGGAGTGAGGCGTGATCGCCTGGTCTCAACTCTCGCGCTTCGCCATGGTGTTGATGGCGCATGCCGGGCCACCAGACGGTAGGGGACCTCGCTCAAGGGACTCAGTGGACGACCTGCGTCCACGGGGTGAGAGATGGTCCCTTTCCGGGCGGACTTCTGGGCGTGATTCGGGGGCTTCGAGGGCAGACGTGACCTAGAGCACGTACGAAACGGTTTCGTTTCGATAGATCTAGGGGCTAAGCTTGCCTCTGTACGAAACCGTTTCGTTCGATGAGGAGTGGATGAGCATGGCTGATGCCGCAACGGGGCGCCGCAGCCGGATCACGCCCGAGCGCGAGGCTGAGCTCTACGCGGCCGTGCTCGATCTGCTTCGGGAGGTCGGCTACGACGCCCTGACCATGGACGCCGTGGCCGCCCGCACCCGGTCCAGTAAGGCCACCCTCTACCGCCAGTGGGGGAGCAAGCCGGAGCTGGTCGTCAAGGCGCTCAGGCACCAGAAGCCGGTGACGATAGGCGAGATCGACACCGGGAGCCTGCCCGGCGACTTCCACGCGATGGTCTCGCAGTCCGACGACTGCCAGATGGAGCGGGACACCTCGCTGATGCGGGGCCTGGCCATGGCGGTGCACGAGAACGCCGATCTTCTGCGCGCCCTGCGTGAGCTGCTGTTCGAGCCGGAGATGACCGGCCTCGACCGGATGCTGAGGCGGGCCGTGGAGCGGGGCGAGATCCGCGCGGACAACCCCACGCTGGAGTACGTACCGCACATGCTGGTCGGCGCCCTTGTCGTCCGGGGGCTGATCGACAACCAGCCGCCCACGAAGGCCTTCCTCACCTCGTACATCGACGCCGTGGTCCTCCCCGCCCTCGGCGCCTGACACCCGGGGCCCCGCACCCCTCTCACAGCACCTGACGCGGCCGCTCACGTCGTCCGCCGATGACACCTGCCCATAAGACCCCACGACCTGACCCGGGAGTACCTCCTCGTGGCCACATTGCTCTACAAACTGGGCCGGCTCTCCTTCCGGCGGCGACATTTCATCGCCCTCATCTGGGTGGCTCTGCTGACCCTTGCGGGTGCGGGCGCCGCACAGGCGCCCGCGGCGGGCTCCACCTCCTTCTCGATCCCCGGAACTGAGGCGCAGAAGGCCTTCGATCTACTCGAGGATCGTTTCCCCAGCGCCAGCGCCGACGGAGCCACCGCGCGCGTCGTCTTCAAGGCGCCAGACGGCGAGAAGATCACCTCCTCCGACAACAAGGCCGTCGTCAAGGAGGCTGTCAAGGAGCTCGGCTCGGGCTCCGAGGTCGCCGCCGTCACCGACCCGTTCCAGGTCAAGGCCGTCAGCCAGGACGGTACGACCGCGTACGCGCAGGCGTCGTACAAGGTCTCCGGCAGGGAGCTGGAGGACTCCTCGCGTGACGCGCTCGAGGACACGGCACAGGAGGCGCGGAACGCGGGGCTGACCGTCGAGATCGGCGGTGACGCGCTCGAGACGGTCCCCGAGACGGGCGCCACCGAGGTCATCGGCATCGGCGTCGCCGCGGTCGTGCTGGTGATCACCTTCGGTTCGCTGATCGCGGCTGGACTGCCGCTGCTCACCGCACTGATCGGCGTCGGCATCGGTATCTCCACGATCACCGCGCTGGCGAACACGCTCGAGCTGGGCTCCACCACCTCCACCCTCGCGATGATGATCGGCCTCGCCGTCGGCATCGACTACGCCCTCTTCATCGTCTCCCGCTACCGCGCCGAGCTCGCCGAGGGCCGTGAGCGCGAGGAGGCGGCGGGACGGGCCGTCGGCACCGCGGGCTCCGCGGTGGTCTTCGCCGGTCTCACAGTCGTGATCGCGCTGGTGGGCCTCTCCGTCGTCAACATCCCCGTGCTCACCAAGATGGGCATCGCGGCCGCCGGCACCGTCGTCATCGCGGTCCTCATCGCGCTCACCCTCATCCCGGCGCTCCTCGGATACGCGGGCAGGAAGGTGCGGCCCGCGGGCGTGAAGAGCAAGCTGCTCGGCGGCGGCCGCAAGAAGGCCAAGGGCGAGTCCGGCGGGCACAGCGCGGAGAAGCCCAACATGGGCACGCGGTGGGCGCGCTTCGTCGTCCGCCGCCCCGTCGCGGTGCTGCTCCTCGGCGTCGTGGGCCTGGGTGCCGCCGCGGTCCCGGCCACCTCGCTCGAGCTCGGTCTGCCGGACGACGGTACGCAGCCGACCAGCACCACGCAGCGCAAGGCGTACGACCTGCTCTCCGAGGGGTTCGGGCCCGGCTTCAACGGGCCGCTGATGGTCGTCGTCGACGCGAAGTCCAGCGACGCCCCGAAGACGGCCGTCAAGGAAGTGGCCACGACCATCAAGGGCCTCGACGGCGTGGCCGCGGTGACCCCGGCGACGTACAACAAGGCCGGCGACACCGCGATGATCACCGTGGTGCCGGACTCCAAGCCGTCCTCGGCCGGGACCGAGGACCTGGTGCACGCCATCCGCGACGCGGGCACGGACATCAAGGCCGACACCGACGCGAAGGTGCTGGTCACCGGCTCCACCGCGATGAACATCGACGTCTCGCAGAAGCTCAACGACGCGCTGCTCCCGTATCTGGCGCTGGTCGTCGGTCTGGCCTTCGTGCTGCTGATCGTCGTCTTCCGCTCGATTCTGGTGCCGCTCAAGGCCGCGCTCGGCTTCCTGCTCTCCGTGATGGCCGCGCTCGGCGCCGTCGTCGCGGTCTTCCAGTGGGGCTGGCTCGCCGATCTCATGGGCGTCGAGGAGACCGGCCCGGTGATGTCGACGATGCCGATCTTCATGGTGGGCGTCGTCTTCGGCCTGGCGATGGACTACGAGGTCTTCCTGGTCACGCGTATGCGAGAGGCGTACGTGCACGGGGAGCGGCCCGGTCAGGCCATCGTGACCGGATTCCGGCACGGGGCCCGGGTGGTCACCGCCGCGGCCGTCATCATGATCGCGGTGTTCGCCGGCTTCATCGGCTCCAGCGAGTCGATGGTCAAGATGATCGGCTTCGGTCTCGCGATCGCCGTTTTCTTCGACGCGTTCATCGTGCGGATGGCCATCGTCCCGGCGGTCCTGGCGCTGCTCGGCAGGGCGGCCTGGTGGCTGCCGAAGTGGCTCGACCGCGCGCTGCCGAACGTCGACGTGGAGGGCGAGGGCCTGCGAGACACCCACGACACCTCGAAGAACCCCGACCCGGAGCCCATGGGCACGGCCCTCCCGGCCTCCGGCGACACCGTGCCCGTCGCCGTGAGCGAGCCGGTGGCCGTGGGGGTGGCCGTGTCCGGATCCGATGCCGGGCTCGCGCCGGTGCAGGAGCTCCAGGGGCAGGCCCTGGCCAGTACGGCAGCCGGTTCGGGTGAGGGGCCTTACGGGTCGAACGGCTCTGGCATTCGCGGCACTGTCCGCAACGCGAGCGGTGTGGCCGTCGCGGGTGCCGCAGTGACGCTGATCTCGCCGAGTGGACGGCAGTTGGGCCGCTCTGTGGCGCAGGCTGACGGCTCGTACGCGGTGAATGCCCCCGGGTCCGGCAGTTACGTGGTGATCGTGGCGGCCGAGGGGCACCAGCCGCACGCGTCCACGATCGCTGTGGGCGAGGAGGTGCTGCACGACATCGTGCTCTCCGGGGCGAGCGGTCCGGCGGGCGGGTCGGTGCGGGGCATCGTGTGTGCGGGCTCGGGCGCGGAGAGCCGGCCGCTGCCGGATGCACGGGTCACGCTGGTGGACGCGGCGGGTCATGTGGTCGCCACCGCCACCACCGGTAAGGGCGGCGCGTACGCCTTCACCGACCTGGTCGCCGGTGAATACTCGATCGTCGCCAGCGGCTACCCGCCGGCGGCGAGCGCGCTGCAGGTCGACGGGGCCGGAGTGGACGGCTTCGACATCCGCCTGCACCACGCGGACGAGTAGTCCACCTCACCACCTGAGGGCACATGGTCTCCGAGTCCGCCGAGAGCGGGGTGGACCCCGGGCGCGCCGCCCGTGAGGACGGGGCAGGCGCAAGGGGAAGGGCCCGGCGGCAGCGCGAGCGGCGCTGCCGCCGGGCACACGCGCGCGTGGACGTCCGGACCCCGCCCCGGAGTCCGACTCCGGTGCTCCCACCGTCCGCCGCTCAGTGCGTGATCGGACCCGTGGCCATGTAGGCGTCCGGCACGGCGCTTTGGGCGAGGAATGTTGGGGGCGGGTGCGGGCGTGACGCGGCTTCGGGGATGAGATGAGGCGTGGGGAGTTTGCGCGTCGGCTGAGCCGCCGCGCTCCGGCCGCTGTGTGGGCGGCCAGTAGCAGGCGGCGGTTTCGGGACCGGGGGACGACCGGACGGGGTTCTCACCGTTGCGGACCGTCTGCTCGAACAGCTCCTTCGCCCGCTCCGGGCCGGCCCCGGCGGCCTCGGCGATCCCGGCGGCGGTCGCGCCCATTGCGTCCGCGTCCTCCAGCCACCGCTCGCCCGGATCGAGCTCGTCTCGACGGCGGAAATCGATCGGGCGCAGCAGGCGAGCCGCATCCAGCACATCCGCGAGGGGGCTCTGGCCCGGGTCGGCGTGGCGCACGGCGTTCGACAGCACCGCCGGGCACGGCGAGCCGGTCGCTCAGCGGCAGGGGCTCGCGCAAACCGGCGGTCCGCCCCCTTCTGAGAATCGTTTGTGACACGTCCGGGGCATGACGGACCCTCAAGAGCCTTCCCCGGCCGACGCGGACGACGTCGAGCGCCACCCGTGCCCCCGGTGCACGGCCGAGCCCGGCTCGCCGTGCCGCTCGCGCGGTCGCCGGGATCTACCACACCGGCCCGGTCAAGAAGGTGCCCCGGCTCGCCAAGAGGCTCCGGGTGCCGACTCCGGCCGAGCGGGGACCGGGGCAGCCGTGACGGCCCGGCACCCCGCCCCGGCACCCATCGCCCCGGACACCTCGAGCGCCGACATCCGCATCGGGTACGCGAGATGCTCGACCCTCACCCAGGAACTCCAGTCGCAGCTCGACGCGCTCGTGGGGCGCGGCATCCCGCGAGACAAGATCTTCAGGGAGAAGATCAGCACCCGGGTCCGCGTGCGCCCGCGGTTCGAGGCCGCGCTCAAGGCCGCCCGCGAGATCAAGGCCCAGGCCCCGCACTGCCGGGTCATCTTCACGGTGTACGAGATGAAGCGGCTCGGCCGCGACGCCGCCGAACTGACCGCGCTCGCCGACCATCTGGCCGCCCACGGCCTGGTCCTGGAGATGCTGGCCGGACCGCTCCAGGGGATGCACGACCCGAGCGGGCACGGCAGGCTGCTGTTCGCGTTCTTCGCGGCGATGGCGGAGACCGAGCGGGAGAACATCCGCGAATCGACGCTGGAAGGGCTCGACGCCGCGGCCCGCAAGGGCAAGCACGGCGGCCGGCCCCAGGTCATCACCGACGACAGGCTGCACAGCGTGCTCCGCCGGAAGGCGAACGGCGAGTCGTGGCGCAGCATGGTGAGGCACGGCCTGGGCGCGACTGCGGCTCGACCCGCCCGTGACGAGAAGGCTCCGGTCAGAGGGGACACTCGATGAGCTGTTCGGACCAGATCGTCTTGCGGTTCTGGCCATGGCGGCAGCCCCAGCGCGTGCCGAGTTGCGCGACGAGGAACAAACCGCGTCCTCCCTCGTCGGTGGTGCGGGCGCGCCGCAGGCGAGGCTGGGTGCTGCTGGAGTCGGTGACCTCGCAGACCAGAACGTCGTGGCGGATGAGCCGCAGCTCTGCTGGTGCACGACCGTAGCGGATGGCGTTGGTGACCAGTTCGCTGACGATGAGTTCGGTGGCGAAGAGGAGGTCCTCCAGCCCCCACGTGGTGAGTTGACGGGTTGTCCATTCTCGGGCCTTGGAGACGGCGGCAAGGTCGGCCGGGATTTCCCAGTGAGCGGTATCCTCCGCCGGGACGGCGCGGGTGCGGGCCAGCAGCAGCGTTGCGTCGTCGCGCGGCGCTCGGTCTGTCAGGTCGGCGAGGAGAGCCCGGCCGGTTTCGTCCAGAGCGCGATCCGGACGGCAGGACGCGGCGAGGGCATCCGTCAGGCGCCGCAGGCCTTGGTCGATGTCGCGGTCGCGCTGTTCGACCAGGCCGTCGGTGTAGAGGGCGAGGACGCTGCCCGGCTCGAGGTCGATCATGGTGGTCTCGTACGGCATTCCGCAGACGGCGAGTGGTGGCCCCGGGGAGATCGCGACGACTTCGGCGGTCCCGTCGGGCCGGACCAGGACGGGTGGCGGGTGCCCGGCACTGGCTATGGCGCATCGTCGGGTGACCGGGTCGTAGACCGCGTACAGGCATGTGCCGCCGACGATGTCGTGGTGGCCGAGTGGGGCTTCGGCCGCAAGGCGCTGGACCAGGTCCGCGATCCGGGTGAGCAACTCGTCCGGTTCGAGTTCCAGGTCCGCGAGCGTCTGGATGGCGGCGCGCAGGCGGCTCACGGTGGCGCTTGCGGGTATGCCATGTCCGACCACGTCTCCGGCGACAAGGGCCAGCCGGAGAGAGGGCAGAGCAATGGCGTCGTACCAGTCGCCGCTGATTTCGGCTCCGCCGCCTGCGGGCAGGTAGGCGCTGGCGGTCTCGGCTGCCGGAGTGTCGGTCGTGGCGGGTGGAAGGAGGAGCTGCTGCAGTGCTACGGCCGCCCTGTGCTCGCGCGTGTAACGGCGGGCGTTGTCGATGGCGAGCGCCCCTCTGGAGGCGATCTGCGTCATGAGATCCGCCTCGTCCTCGGTGAAGGGGTCGGATCGGCCGCAGCGCCAGGCCGTTATGGCGCCGAGCGTGAGCCCGCGGGCATGCAACGGTGCCACCATCACCGAATGGGCGTCCTTCGGGACGAGATACTCGACCACCTGCGGGTCGCCGACCATGGCGATGAAGTCGTCAAGGCCGAAGACGAGTGTCTCGCCGTGTCGGAAGCTGCGCAGGAGGGGGTGGTCGGGAAAGGTCGGGACGGGGTCGCCGCGCTTGATGCCGGCCGGCCACACTGCGGTGGCCGGCGCAAGGGCCGCGTTGCCCATGTCTCCACCGCCCAGCCGCCTCGAAGGTTCTTCCCCGTCGAAAACGGAGTGCGCAAGGTCGACTGCGGCGAGATCCCCGAACGCGGGTACGAGAACGTCCGCAAGGTCCTGGGCAGTGCGCACGACATCCAGGGATCCTCCCACCTGCTCGGCCACCTCGCGGGCGAGATCCAGATGACGGCGGGCACGTTCGTCGGCGCTGTCGATGTACAGGGCTGCGACCCCCGTGGGGCGTCCTCGCACGTCCTCCAGACGAAAGGCGGACAGCGACAGCGTGTGCCGCCGCGCCGAATTGTGCCGCCAGCTCACTTGCTGGGTTCTGCGGACCACCGGGACACCCGTCTCGAGCACCTGGCGCAGTACTGCCTCCAGGTTCTCGGCGTCGTCGGCGCACAGCACGTCGCTCAGCCGAGTGCCGGGCTGTACCGGGCGGCCGTCGAGAGGGTCCGGCGTGGCGTTCGTCTGCACCGTGGTGAGATCCGTGTCGTGCAGAGCGATCGTGATCCGGTTCTGTGCGGACAGTGCGCGCAGGAGCGCTGTGCCCTGCTCGTGGTCGGCGACGTGGTGTGTAGGTGCCATCAGGACGAGGACCTCCGCCGAGCCCTCCACCCTTGTGGTCCGGAAAGTGACATCGATGGTGACGCCGCACTGGTGCCACAGCCGTACCCGGCCGGATTCCGGTATCTCCGTGGCGCCGCGCAGGTCGTCCGGGAGGTCGGCCACCAGTTCCTGCACGGGGCGGCCGCAGACCTCCTCGGCGCGGAACCCCGTCAATTCCTCTGCCGTCCCGGTCCACCCCACCACCGCGCCTCGCTCGTCGACCACGGCGGCTGCCAGACAGTCGAAGGCGTACAACCTGCCGCTGGGACCGGAACCGAAGACGCCCGTCGATCCTTGGGAGGCGCCTGCCGAGTAGGCGTTCTTGACATTCTCTATATCCATCTCTGGCTTCCTTTGCGAGGGCCTGCGGCTCGAGAGATCGGCATGCTGTGGCGGCCGTCGGCCGCCCGGTCGGCAGCGCGTCACACCGCAACGGCTTTGGAGGGCAGGTCTTGTTCGGCCCAGACGACCTTGCCGTCCGTTGCGGCGCGGGAGCCCCACCTGCGGGACAGCTGAGCGACGAGGAAAAGACCGCGGCCGTTCTCGTCGACGACGTGGGGATGACGGGGGCGTGGGTGGCTGGTGTTGTTGTCGGAGACTTCGCACGTCAAGACCTCGTGCTGGATGAGCCGTAGGCGGATCGGCCCGTCGCCGTAGCGGACGGCGTTGGTGACCAGTTCACTGACGACCAGCTCCACGGTGGTCACCAGATGCTCAAGCCCCCATTCGCTGAGCTGACGGGCGGCTGCCTGCCGGGCGATGCGGACGGCGGTCGGCTCGTTCGGCAGTTCCCAGGAGGCGACCTGGGCCGGTTCGAGTCCGCGAGTGCGCGCGAGGAGCAAGGTGACATCGTCGGCCGGGGCCTGAGTCGGCAAGGTCTCGATCACCTGAGAGCACAGGTCTTCCAGGGACGAACCGGTCTCTGCCAGGACGGCACCCAGGCGGCGCATGCCGACGTCGAGGTCGTCGTCGCGGGACTCGACCAGGCCGTCGGTGTAGAGCGCGAGGACACTTCCCTCGGACAGTTCCATGTCTGTGGACTCGAAGGGGACCATCCCGAGGCCGAGGCCGAGCGGGGCTCCGGCGGGCAGATCGGGGAAGGTGACATGGCCCTGCGGATCGATGATCGCGGGCGGGGGGTGCCCGGCCCGCGCCAGCGAGCACCGCCGGGTGACAGGGTCGTAGACGGCGTACAGGCAGGTGGCACCCACCACCCTGGGCGCCGTGTCCTGGGCTTCGGCGTCTTCCTCGCTCTCATCGTTCAGCCGCCGGACCGTGTCATCGAGGTGCGCCAGCAGTTCGTGGGGAGGCAGTTCCAGGTCCGCGAGCGTGCGGACGGCGGTGCGCAATCGGCCCATGGTCGCGGCGGCGTTGATGCCGTGTCCGACCACATCTCCGACGACGAGGGCCACCCGCGCGCCGGACAGCTTGATCACGTCGAACCAGTCGCCCCCCACGCCGTGGTCCATGTCAGCCGGCACATAACGCGAGGCCACATCGAGGGCGGCGCCGCCTCCCACATGGTGGGGGAGCAGGTCGCGTTGGAGCGTCAGGGCCGCGGTGCGTTGGCGAGCGTACTGGAGAGCGTTGTCCAGGCTGAGCGCGGCCCGGGTGACGAGCTCCTCGGCGAGGAGGAGGTCGTCCTCCTGGAACGGCGTCGGCTCCTCGGAGCGGCCGAACACCGCCAGTCCCAGCACACAGCGCCGCGCACGGATGGGTACGACCATCAAGGAGTGGACGCCGCTGTCACGGACCTGCTGCGTCCGCACCGGGTCCTGGTTGACCCAGGGGGCTGAACGGGTGTTCAGCACCGGTTCCAGGTAAGACCTGCCCGTGCGCAGGGCGGTGTCGAACAGCGAGTCCGGGAAGGGGTGGATCACCTCTTCACGCATCCAGGGCAACTCCAGGAGGCCCAGGTCGATGGTGGCCAGACCGGCACGGCGCATCACATGGGGGCGGCCGCTCGCCTTGCTGATCCCTGTCGAGGGCTCCATGCCGAACGGAATCGACTCCACCAGGTCGACGAGGGCGTGGTCGGCCAGCAGGGGCACGGCAAGCTCGGCCAGTTCCTGCCCGGTCTGCATGAGGTCGAGGGTGCTGCCGATGCGCGTGCCGGCTTCGCTGAGGATGGCAAGGCGCTCGCGCGCCCGCCGGTTGCCGGTGACGTCCACGCTCATGGAGCACACCGCCAGTGCCGTGCCGTCCGCGTCCTGGAGGCAGAAGAACGAGGCCGAGTACGCGTGCTCCCGGCGCCGGTCCGTCGACGACCACGCCCGGTACTCGTGGACCATGGTGGTGCCGCTCTCCAACACCTGCCGCATCACCACCTCGAGCGCTTCGGCCTCGATGGCGGGCAGTGAGTCCCGCAGGCGGCGTCCGAACCGTCGCTCACGAGGAGTGCCGTCGTGGCGCTCCATGACGTCGTTGACCCAGGTACAGCGCAGCTGCGGGTCATAGACGGCGATGCCGATCGGTGCGTGGGCCAGGAGCGACTCCCGCACAGCTCCGTTGGACGCCCCCGAGGACAGGGTGCCTATGTCGGTCACGGACACCAGCCACCGGGTGCCGGCGTCCTGCCCCCGCAGCAGCGCGATCCGCAGCGTCATGTTGATGGCGTGGCCGTCGCGGTGGCGGACCGTCACGGTGCCGGACCAACCATCCTGGGCATGGCACTGCTCGGCGAACGCTGAAGCGCTCGGGGCGTCCTCGGCGGGCGGCACCACGTGTGCGGCGGACCGGCCCACCACTTCCCCGGCCGAGTACCCGACAAGCTGCTCAGCGGCGTGCGTCCACCCCACCACGGTCCCCTCCGCATCGAGCATCGCTATTGCCGCATCGGGTATCTCTCGGGGGCTCACCGGCTCGGCGAGTGGCGTGCGGTCGGTCATCGTCATCCGGTTCTTCCCATCGGTGCGGAGGTGTGAGACAGCGTCGGCATGTGCGGCGTCGGCCCGATCTGCGATGGAGCGCGCAACCTCGCCGACGGTTGAGCGGCCACCGGCGCGACATCTGCCAACCTTGGACGACTTCGTCCACTTCTGATGAAATAGTCAGATACGACCGCTTCATCGTCAAGTCGCCCGAATTGGATCAAATTGCCAGATGTGACCGTACGCTCGTAGGCCGTCGCGTCACGCAACCGCGGCGTCGGGATTGGTGGGCGAGGGTGGACAGTCGGGGCGGGCAGTGCAATGATGAATTGATCAGAACTGCTGCTCTTATTCATGGAGCATGCCGATGCCAGCTCCACGCAGGAACCGATTCGAACGCCGTCGTGCCGAGACCCGCCAGGCACTCGTCCGCTCCGCGCGGCAGATCCTGGCCGAGTCCGGTGGCGCCAGCGCCAGCATTCATGCCATCGCGGAGCGCGCGGACGTTGGCCTCGGCTCCTTCTACAACCACTTCACGGGCAAGCCGGACCTGTTCGACGCGGCCGTGGCCGATGCACTGGAGGAGTTCGCCCGAGCCGTCGACGAACGCCTGCACGGCGTCGATGATCCCGCCGAGCGCCTCGCTGGGGGCATGCGGCTCAGCGCGCGCATGGCCGAGTCATATCCGGAGATCATGCAGATCCTGTGCCACAGCCAGCTCGGTCGGATATGCGCCGGCGACGGACTGGCTCCGCGCGCGAAGCGTGACGTGGAGCAGGGCATGGCCGCAGGCCGGTTCGCCGTGGCCGACCCGGTGATCGCCCTGACCGTGCTGAACGGCAGCCTGCTGGCGCTCCTGGAGCTGTGGTGCAACCAGCCCGAGGCCGACAGCGACCAGGCCGCAGGCACGATGGCCGAGATGATGCTGCACATGCTCGGCGTCTCCCCGGATGAGGCCCGAGACCTCGCCCGGCGGCCCCTTCCCGCTGCAGCGTGAAGAGGATCCTGTCGCGCACCGGCCGACCGGCGCGGACTGCGCACCGCTTCCCGCGGCCAGCGTGATGTACCGGGGTGGCTGTTCTCTCGCCTGCTGTCGCCGCCCCGCAGCCTCAGAGCTGGATGGGCAGGTGGCGGGGTCCGCGGAGCATGGCGTTCTGCCGGTAGGGGGGCGGATCCTGGACCAGGCGTGCCGTGCCGAGGCGGGGGAGCAGCGCGCCCAGTGCGGCCTGGGCTTCGATGCGGGCGAGGGGGGCGCCGTAGCAGAGGTGGATGCCGCTGCCGAAGCCGAGGTGCTGGTTGTCCGGGCGGGTGGGGTCGAACCGGTCGGGCTCGTGGAACCGCTGGGGGTCGCGGTTGCCCGAGGCCAGCGCCAGGACGACGGACGTGCCTTCGGGGATCGTGGTGCCGGCGACGTCGATGTCGGCGAGGGGGATGCGCTCGCGCATATGGACCGGGGGCTCGTAGCGCAGTAGTTCCTCCACGGCTTGCGGCAGCAGGTCGGGGTCGCGGCGCAGATGGTCCAGGTGCTCGGGTTGGCGCAGCAGGGTGAGCACTCCGTTGGCGATCAGGTTGACCGTGGTCTCGTGTCCGGCGATGAGCAGCAGTACGGCGGTTTCCGCGAGTTCCTCCTGGCTGAGCCGCAGGGCCGGGTCCAGCTCGTTGACGAAGGCGGAGAGCATGTCGTCGCTCGGCCTGCCACGGCGCTGCTCGGCGAGGTTCACCAGGTACCCGCCCATCTCGATCCGCGCCTGGTCACCGGCCTTGTCCGTCTCGGTGGTGTCCTCTCCGGGCCTGACGTCGGCGGCTGCGACCAGAGCGTCGGACCAGGCCCGGAACAGCGGCTCGTCCTCGCGCGGTACGCCGAGCAGGCGGCAGATCACCGTGACGGGGAGCGGGTAGGCGAAATCGTCGACGACGTCGATCTGCCGGCCCGCCTCGAAGGGCCCCATCAGTTCCTTGGTGATCTGGTCGATCTCGCCGCGCATGGCATCGACCCGGCCCGGGCTGTGCGGCGGGCCGAAGGGCCGCATGGCCAGGGTGCGCAGCCTGTGGTGCTCGGGGTCGTCGAGCCGCAGGAACGGCGGCTTGTGTGTCGCCTCGCCGCGGGTGCGGGGATCGACGCTCATCCGCGGGTCGTGGAGCAGAGCGGCGATCTCGTGGTAGGTGCCGACCAGGTAGCTGCCGTCTGCCTGCTGCACCACGAGACCGGCCTCGCGGAGTTCCGCGTACAGCGGGTAGGGGTTGGGACGGTTGGCGTAGTCAGTGATCCGTGACAGGAGGGTGTCGGCGGTCATGCGTAGGCCTCCTCGTGGTGAGGCGGGACGTGGGTCAGCCGGTGGGCTGCACCACGGTCAGTCGGCGGTCGGGCAGGTAACCGGTGAGCGCCACGGTGGGGCCGTGGGACAGCCCCTTCGGATCCGGCACGTCGGACGGGATCGGGATGTCGGCCGCGATCGCACGGTCCTGGGCGCCGAGCGGAGGCGGGAACGGAGCAGCCGTCTCGATCAGGTGCCGGTAGTAGTCGAGCGACTTGGCCATGTCGACGGTGACCGCGGCGGTGACCCGCCCCTGGTAGCCGTAGACCATCGCCAGACGGCGCGCCTCCAGGGAACCCTGGGCGATGACCACGTGGTCGGAGAACGTGGGCACGCCCACCGACTTGATGTTGAGCCCGAACTGGGTCGACCAGAACGACGGGACGGCCAGGTGCGGGCGCTGCAGGGGCCCCGGATTGACCATGTTGTGTGCCGCCACCTCGGCCTGCTCGACCGCGTTTCCCCAGTGTTCCAGGGAGAGCATCTGGTAGCCGAACAGCGGGTGGGGGAAGCGGGAGACGTCACCGGCCACGAAGACGTCGTCGGTGACGATCCCGTACATGTTGAAGGCCCGGCATCCGGCGTCGCAGGCGATCCCGCGCGGGCCCGCCGCCAGCCCGGACTCCGCAAGCCACTCGACGTTGCGTACCGCACCCAGCGCCACGACGCAGACGTCGGCATCGACGCGGCTGCCGTCGGACAGCTCCGCACCGGTGAAGCTGCCGTTCCCGCGCAGGGCGGTGACCGTCACCCCGGTGCGCAGGTCCACGCCGTGGTTGCGCTGCATGACGGCCGCGAGCTTCGACAGGGTCCCACCCAGCGCGCCCACCAGGGGTGCGGGGCCGCGTTCGGCGACCGTGACCTCCAGGCCCCGTTCCCGGCAGGCCGAGGCGATCTCCGAGCCGGTGAAACCGCCGCCGATCACCAGCACGCGCTCCGGCCCGGCGGCCAGCCGCTGGGCCAGTCCCCCGGCGTCCTCGCGGGTGCGCAGGGTGAACACCCCGTCCAGGGCGGCTTCCTCCGGGTTGGGCCAGGGCCGCGCGCGGGTCCCGGTGGCGATCAGCAGCCGGTCGTACGGCAGTGACTCGCCGTCCTCCAGCAGCACCTGTTTCCCGAGCAGGTCCACGCCGGTGGCGCGCACGCCCAGCCGCCAGTCGGCGTTCGGGTCCTGGCGCATCGGCAGCCCGGTGGTGTCCGCCGTCGCCTGGCCGAGCAGCACCTGCTTGGACAGCGGCGGCCGGTCGTAGGGCGGGTGGGGCTCGTCCCCGACCACGGTCAGTGAGCCGGTGAAGCCCTCCTCGCGCAGCGCCTCCGCGGCCCTCAGCCCCGCCAGCGACGCGCCGACGATGACGATACGGCCGTCCTTGAGGTCACCGGGCACCGGCGCTCACCTCCTCACCGAGGAGGATCGCCTGCACCGGGCACGCTGCCGCGGCCTGGCGCACGCGCTCGACCTGGTCGTCGGGGACGGCCGTGGCGTACAGCAACCCCTCCTCCCCGTGCAGCTGGAACACCTCCGGCGCGAGGAACACGCACTGCGCATAGCCCTGGCAGCGCGTGAGATCCACAACGGTCTGCATCCCCACCACTCCCTCCGTTGTCTCACCCCCTCGTTTCCAGCATGGGGCCGGGCCCGGGCGCCCGCATGCCACGGCTCCGGAGACGGAAATCCGGGGCAGCTCGTCCCTCAGGGGCGAGGGCTCACCCAGGACGTGGTCGAGTCGGAAGGCCGCGCCGATGAGGGACTGGTGGGTGAACCTCCGGGAACAGCTTTCCGGTTGCTTGCCGGTGTGGCTGATCTCCTCGGAGCAGAAACCGAAATGGTCGGTGCAGGTGAGCATCTTCTCCAAGGCCAGGCGGACTTCGTCCAGGCGGCCGACGCGGTCTCGGCGAGGACGTCGAGCTGTTCATGCCGCTGCCGGCCGTGTGGGCCATTTTCGCAGCCTCGACAGTTCCATACGTCGTATGGTAATCCTGAGAGGGCACTTCCGTACGTCGTATGGAAGAGTTTGCTCGGACCACGCCAGGCGCCGCACATCGCCTGCATGCAGTCGATGGTGCAGGTCGCACCCATCGGGAAGGAAAGATCATGAAGAAGCTCACGAGGCGTGTTGCCGTCACCGCTGCCTCCGTGGCGGTCGCGGGTGTCGCCGTTCTCGGTGCCGGGGGCACCGCTTCGGCCGCGACTTCTGCATCCGCGCACGTCCAGCGCCCGGCCGTCAGCGTCAACGCCGGCGACTACCGCTGGGACCACGGTGTCGGCTACCTGCTCTTCGTGCAGGGCTACTCCTGGGACGAGATCCGTGGCTGGGACCACGACGGCCGGGACGAGATCAGCGTTCGCTGACGCCGCCCAGGCGGCCGGCGCTCCGGCGCCCGGGCCCTGCTGTAACGCCTCTTCCTTCGTTGCCTCTTCGCTGCCGGCCCAGCGGCGGTCCGGCGGCGGGGCGCAGCCGAGGCAGAGACACCTTGGAGTGAAGTCGATGGAGTCTTTGAAGACCCTGATGCATGGGGTGGACGTGCAGGTTGTCATCTCGCGCACCTACTCGCTGTCCATGTGCATGAGCCTGCGGTACGAGCCCACTGATCCCTATGTCGTCCGTGCCGCCTTTTCTGCCGACACTGACGAGCCGGTCGAATGGGTCCTGGGGCGTGATCTTCTGGCCGATGGCCTGGGGGGTTCCGCAGGCTGTGGGGACGTCCGGGTCTGGCCGGCGGTCGGCCGTGGTGACCAAGTGATGTACATCGTCCTCGGGTCTCCCGCGGGCACCGCCTTGCTCGAGGTTCCCGTGCAGGACGTCAGGACCTTCCTGGAGAACACGGAGGCGCTGGTGCCACGGGGTACCGAGTCCGGACACATCGACTGGGACCTCGAACTGGCGAACCTGTTGGCAAAAGGCTGAGAGAAGTCTCCCAACCGCCGTGCCGCTGGGGATCTTTGCCCGGCGGCAGAAGAGAAGGAAAGAGTGTTCATGTCCCAGTACCAGCTTCGTGTCTACACACTGCGCAGCCCTGAGGCGCTCGTCGCCTACGAGAACATCTGGTGCAAGCACATTCCCGGTATGGCCAAGCACAGGATCACCACGCACGGCGTCTGGACGGTGCCTGCGGCCCCCGGGAGTGCGGAGCGCCGGCTGTACGCCCTCGTTTCCTATCGGGACGCCGACGACGTTCAGGAGCGGCTGGAGGCGTACCTGTCCAGCCCCGAATTCCGCGCGGACATGGAGGGCTTCGACATGAGCCAGATCGTCGGCGTCGCCGAGTCCGTGCTGACGCCCACCGCCGACTCACCCTTGCGGTGACAGGTACCGAGCCACTCGAAGTCTGCGGCGACCTTCTCGTTCGTGCCGGAACGCCGCGCAACTCCGCCACGGCGCTCGCCGGACGGCAACCGGCATGGACGAGATCGGCGAGGTCGGGGGGACGGTTGCAGTTGCCGAAGACCCGGTTGAGTGCCCGTCGGTACGGGCGCCCGGCGCCCGGTGACATGGAGGCCCAGCCGACCGGGGGGGTGCCTCTATGTCTTTCGTCAAGCCCGATCTGGTCATGCGTGGGCGGGTTCGGGACCGCGTGCCTCGTAGAAGGTCCCGTCGCGGAGCAT
>NZ_JBSFDW010000028.1:0-130299 GCF_053594115.1 Streptomyces sp. NPDC001970
ATGTCTTGGAGTGACAGACCTCTTCTACAGCAGCTCCGCTGCCTTGCTCCCCGGCCTTGACGAACAGCCCCCACGCCTAACTGAACGGCGTTGCCTCTAGCCCACCGAGCTGTAGGCCACGACACCGCGCAGCAGCCCGTCGACCGCCTTGCGGGCGCTGCGCGCCACCGTTGTGCCCTCACCGCCCGGCGCGGCAGCCGCGACCTGGCCGAGCACGTCGATGACCTGCTTGCACCACCGCACGAAGTCGCCCGCGGGCATCTCCGCCTCGCGCAGCACCTCGTCGAGGCCCTTGCCCGAGGCCCACTGGTACGCGGCCCATGCGAAGCCGAGATCGGGCTCGCGCTGTCCGACCCCTTCCGCCTGGTTGATCTTGAACTCTTCTTCGAGCGCGTCCAGCCGGCCCCAGATCCGCACCATCTCGCCCAGCGCGGCCTTGGCCTTCCCCGACGGCAGCTTCGGCGCCACCGCGTCGTCGGCCTGCCGGGCCTCGTACACCAACGCGGAGACGCACGCGGCCAGTTCGGCCGGGTTCAGCCCCTCCCAGACCCGCTCGCGCAGGCACTCGCTGGCCAGCAGGTCCAGCTCGCCGTACAGCCGTGCCAGCCGCTTGCCGTGCTCCGTGACCTCGTTGCCACGGAGGTAGTCCATCTCGGTCAGCAGGCCGACGATGCGGTCGAAGGTCCGGGCGATCGTGTTCGTACGGCCTTCGATACGGCGCTCCAGCTGGTGGGTGTCCCGCTGCAGCCGGTGGTAGCGCTCGGCCCAACGGGCGTGGTCCTCGCGCTCGTCGCACCCATGGCAGGGGTGAGCGCGGATGTCCTTGCGCAGGCGGGTGATCTCCCGGTCGTCCGCGGCCTCGGAGCGCTGCTTGCGGTGGCGGTCGGGCACGATGTGCCCGGCCTTGGTGCGCAGTGCGGACGCCAGATCGCGCCGCGACTGCGGCGAGCGCGGGTTGAAGGACTTGGGGATCCGCATCCGCTCGAGCGGCTCCACGGGCACCGGGAAGTCCATCGACGCGAGCCGCTTGACCTGCCGCTCGGCGGTCAGCACGAGAGGCCGCGGCCCGTCGTGGTACTCGAAGCCGCCCCGGTGGCCGTTGGAACGGCCGGCGGGCAGACCCGGATCCAGCACCAGCGCGAGACCCGCGAACTTGCCCGTCGGAACATGGATGACGTCGCCCGGCTTGAGCTTCTCCAGTGAACCGGCCGCGGCCGCCCTGCGCTGCGTCGCGCCCTGCTTGGCCAGCTCGGTCTCGCGGTCCTTGAGCTCGCGCCGCAGGCGCGCGTACTCCTCGAAGTCGCCGAGGTGGCAGGTCATGCCCTCCCGGTAGCCCTCAAGGCCTTCCTCGTTCCTCTGCACCTGCCGCGAAATGCCGACGACCGACTTGTCCGCCTGGAACTGCGCGAAGGACGTCTCCAGCAGCTCGCGCGAGCGGTGCCGGCCGAACTGCTGCACCAGATTCACGGCCATGTTGTACGACGGCCTGAAGCTGGAGCGGAGTGGATACGTACGCGTGCCGGCGAGGCCCGCGAGCGCGTCCGGGTCCATCCCGCGCTGCCACAGCACCACCGCGTGGCCCTCGACGTCGATGCCCCGGCGACCCGCGCGGCCGGTCAACTGGGTGTACTCGCCGGGGGTGATGTCGGCGTGCTGCTCGCCGTTCCACTTGACGAGCTTCTCCAGCACCACCGACCTGGCGGGCATGTTGATGCCGAGGGCGAGGGTCTCGGTGGCGAAGACGGCCTTGACGAGGCCGCGGACGAAGAGCTCTTCGACAACTTCCTTGAAGGTGGGGAGCATTCCGGCGTGGTGCGCGGCTATGCCCCGCTCCAGCCCCTCCAACCACTCGTAGTAGCCGAGCACATGGAGGTCCTCGCCGGGGATGGAGGCCGTGCGCTCCTCGACGATCTCGCGCACCTTCTGGCGCGCCTCCTCGTCGTTGAGCCTCAGTCCCGCGGACAGGCACTGCTGGACGGCGGCCTCGCAGGCGGCCCGGCTGAAGATGAACGTGATCGCGGGCAGCAGGCTCTCGGCGTCGAGCCGCTCGATGACCTCCGGCCGGGACGGAGTCCAGATCCGGCTGCGCTGACGCCGCTCGCGCTCGCGGTCGGCCTCGCGGACCATCTTGCCGCGGCGGCGGTCGCGCGGGTTGTACGTCCGCGAGTTCTCCGTGCGGGCCAGGCGGACCAGATCGGGGTTGACCTCACGCCGGGACGCACCGCGGCCGCCGTGGTCGGTCTCCTCCTCGAAGAGGTCGTGCATCCGCCGTCCGGCGAGCACGTGCTGCCACAGCGGCACGGGGCGGGACTCCGAGACGATCACCTCGGTGTCACCACGGACCGTGTCCAGCCAGTCACCGAACTCCTCGGCGTTGGACACGGTGGCCGAAAGGGACACGAGGGTCACGGAGTCGGGGAGGTGGATGATCACTTCTTCCCAGACGGCGCCGCGGAAGCGGTCCGAGAGGTAGTGCACTTCGTCCATGACGACGTAGCCGAGACCACGGAGCGCCTGGGAGCCCGCGTACAGCATGTTGCGCAGGACCTCGGTGGTCATGACGATCACCGGCGCATCGGAGTTGACGCTGTTGTCACCGGTGAGGAGGCCGACCTTCTCCGGGCCGTACCGCCGCACCAGGTCCGAGTACTTCTGGTTGGACAGCGCCTTGATGGGCGTCGTGTAGAAACACTTGCGCCCCTGGGCCAGTGCGAGGTGCACGGCGAACTCGCCCACGATGGTCTTGCCCGACCCGGTGGGCGCCGCAACGAGCACACCCTTGCCCGCCTCCAGGGCCTGGCAGGCCTCGATCTGGAACGGATCCAGATCGAACTCGTACAGCTCGCGGAATGGAGCGAGTGCCGTGGCCTGCTCGGCGGCGCGCGTCCGAGCAGCTGCGTATCGCTCAGCTGGTGAGAGGTCCTCTGTCATCTTGTTGTCGAGACTACCCGCCCCCTCCGACAGTGGGCGCGATCTTTAATCGACGATGAACCGACCCACTGTGAGCGCGCGCATACGACGCGGCCGGATGCACACCGTGTGCGCAGCCGGCCGCGTCCTGTGCCCGCCGCGACGGGCAGGCACCACGGTCATGTGATGTCGTCGTACCCGTTGATCCGGTCCCGGTCCTGGCCACTTGCCTGCTCGGGCAACGCGCGCGGAGCGGGGACGGGCTCGACGGCCCCGACGGACTCGGGCGTGAGGTCGAGGTCGGCGGCCTCGTCGTCGCTGAGCGCGGCGTCCGTATTCTTGCGCCGGCGCCGTGCGTCGTTCACGAAGGAGAAGCCGACGGCGAAGAAGTACAGGACGGCGAGCGGTCCGGCCAGCAGCAGCATGGAGATCGGCTCACCGCCCGGGGTCGCGATCGCCGCGAAGGCGGTGAGCCCGATGATCATTCCGCGCCACCAGCCGAGCATGCGCCTGCCGCTGAGGACCCCGGTCAGGTTGAGCAGGATGAGCAGCAGGGGCAGTTCGAAGGCGGCACCGAAGACGATCACCATGCGGGTGATCAGGTCCAGGTAGTCGTCGAGCGGCAGCAGGTTCTGCGCGCCTTCCGGCGTGAAGCTGAGCATGATCTCCGCGGTCTGCGGAAGGATCGAGTACGCGAGGTAGGCACCACCCAGGAAGAGCGGGACGCCGAAGGCGACGAAGCTGAGGGCGTAGCGCTTCTCGTGCGTGTGCAGGCCCGGGGCGACGAAGCCCCAGAGCTGGTACAGCCAGATCGGTGTCGCTGCCAGCACACCGGTCATCAGGGCGACCTTGAGCGCGATCGTGAACGGGGAAAGGAGTCCCTGCGTGGTCATTTCCGCGCAGGGCCTGCCGTTGCGCATGCTGTTCGCGCCGTCCACGCAGCCGACCGATTCGAGGATCGGCCGCATCAGGAACTCGAAGATCTCCTTCTGGAAGAAGGCCGCGACGATCGTGACCACCACGATCGCCAGAACCGACTTCATCAGCCGGTTGCGCAGCTCACGCAGGTGCTCTCCGAGGGGCATCCGCCCCTCGGTGTCCTTCTCCTGCTTGCGGGCAGACTTGAGCAACCCACTTCCTCGTCTCGTGCGAAAACCGTCGGGGAATCAGGTCAGCTCTGCGTCGTGCGGTTCGGCTCGGAGACCGGACGGCTGCTCTGCACGTCCCCGGGAGCGGCCTGGATCGTGCGAGGCGCGTCCTGCTGCTGAGCGGTCTGCTCGGTGGTGGCGGTCGGGGCCGACGTCTCGTCGTCCTTCTTCATCGCCTTCGCTTCGCTCTTGAGGATGCGAGCGGACTTGCCGAGCGAACGAGCCATGTCAGGGAGCTTCTTGGCACCGAACAGCAACAGGATGACCACGACGATCAGAAGGATCTCAAGGGGCTTCAGATTGCCGATCATGTGCGACTTCCTTCTCACTGAGGCGGCTGAGGGGCGGGGCTGTCCGCTCGGTCGGACAGTCGTCCGATCACCACGATGCAGCGATCGTAACCCGCCGGAGTAAACGCAGGGCAATGGCTGTGCATACTCACACTTGCGACCCGCACCTGAGCCCGGCCCGCCATCGGAAGCCTACCTCGCAGGCCTGTTCGGCAGGAGACCGCGCCCGCTATCGCAAGGCCTCGCCGGTCCGCGCCAGCCTGGTCGCGGACTCTTCCAGCTCTTCGGCCGCGTCATGGATCAGCGCTGTGGTCCTGGCCACTTGGCGGCCGAGGCGCTGGGCCTCCAGGAAGACCCTGATGCCGAGGACGCCGAGGACGGCGATCCCGAGGAATCCGAGGGCGATGGCGAGCATGGGCCAGAACATGGTGCAGAGCCTAGAGGTCGGAGGAGGCCGGCAGGGGCATTCAGAGGGTGGAGTGGAGGCGCAGCGTCCGCACACCGCCGCCGGTGAGCAGTTCCACGATCCGCTCGCTCGCGGGCTTGCGCACCGCCGCCCCGCACTCGGGGCACGTGAAGGAGTAGAAGGTGGTCCGCCGGCTCGCGCCGATGGCCAGTCGCAGCGCGCCGGCCGAGAGCTCGAAGCGGGCGCGGCAGTCGGGGCAGGCGGCCTTGAACAGGACCGGGACCCTGGGCATCGAGATCTCCGACAGAGCGGGCATATCCCTCACTTCTCCTCGATCCCGGTGGTCAGTCCTGGCCGTTGTACGCGGTCAGTGCCTCGCGCGCCGCCCGCCGGGCGCTGTCCGCGAGGTCCGGCGGGGAGACGATCCGGCCGTCCCGCCCGAGCCGCAGCGCGAGCCGCCGCAGCGATGCCGGGTCGGGGGTGCGCAGGGCGATCCGCAGGCCGCCCTCGGGCAGCTCCTCCGCGCTGTCGTGCGGGTAGTACTCGGCGACCCAGCGGCCGCCCGGCCCGACCTCGACCACGACCTCGGGGTCGTCGGCCGACGGCTGGACCAGCCCCTCCGACAGGTCCCTCAGCTCGATCTCCGGCGGCGCGGACGGCTCGTCCAGGAGCCGGATCTCCGCGACCCGGTCGAGGCGGAAGGTCCGGCGCGCCTCGGAGAGGTAGCACCAGGCCTCCATGTACGTGTGGCCGACGGCGAAGAGGCGGATCGGGTCGACCTCGCGCTCGGTGAGCTCGTCGCGGGACGGGGAGTAGTAGCGCAGCCACAGCCTGCGACGCTCGGAGATCGCCCGGTCGACCTCGGCGAAGACGCCGCCTTCGGACTCGAAGGTCACCGAGAGGCGCGAACTGGCGCCCGCCGCCTCCCCGGCCGCGGCCTCCAGCTTGGCGGTGGCCCGCAGCAGCGCCTCGCGGTCGCCCTCGCGCAGACCGGGCAGGGTGGCGACGGCCCGAGCGGCGACCAGCAGCGCGGTCGCCTCGTCGGCGGCCAGCCGCAGCGCCTCGGCGACGTCGTCCGGGTTGTGCCACCAGATCCGGTCGCCGTCGGTGTCGATGTCGAGGAGATCACCGCCGCGGAAGCTGGTCCCGCACATGGGCAGCACGTCGAGGTCGGAGATCAGCTCGTCCTCGGTGATCCCGAAGGCCCGGGCGACGTCCCCGACGCGCGCGCCGGGGCGCTCGCGCAGATACGTCACCAGCGAGAGCATCCGCCGGGTCTGGTCGATGGCATTCGCGGCCATGGTTGTCCGACTCCCCCTCAGCCCTTGGCCACGGCACGCAGCCGGTCCACCACATCGGCCCGCAGATCCGCGGGTTCCAGTACGACGACGTCCGGGCCGAACTCGACGAGCCAGGCGTCCAGCCCGTGCCCGTACGGAATCTCCAACTCGTCCCAACCGTCGCCCAGTTCCCGTACGGAGGTGGCCCGGGCGCGCAGCGGATAGCCGGCCTCCGCGCGCAGCCTGATCAGCGCGGAACGGGTCGCGGTCTCCCCCGCCCAGCTCTCGACGGTCTCGCGCACGGTGACCACATCGGGCACGGGCGCGGTGAAGGAGCCGGCACGGGAGCGTACGCGCCCGGTGATCCGGGAGAGCCGGAAGACCCGCTCGGCGCCACGGTCGCGGTCCCAACCCGCGAGGTACCAGTGGCCGCGCCAGCACTCGAGCGTCCAGGGCTCGACATGGCGGGTCTCAGGGCGTACGGCATTGGACTTGCGGTAGTCGAAGACGACGGCCCGGCGGTCGCGGCAGGCGAGCATCAGCGGCTCGAACGCGGACTCGTGGACGGGGATGCGCGGCTCGAGGGCGCTGTGCTGGGCCGCGTCGTACGAGTCCTCGGCCTCCGGCATCCCGGCGGCGCGCAGTTTCTGCAGGGCTCCGCTGGCCGCTCCGGCGAGGCGGGCCTGCTGCCAGACCTTGGCGGCGAGGCCGAGGGCGGCGGCCTCCTCGGCGTCGAGGGTGATGGGCGGGAGGCGATTGGAGTCGCGGCGGGCGAGATAGCCGGTCTCACCGTCGAGGTTCTCCACGGTGGCGATGACCAGGCCGAGTTCGCGCAGATCGTCCTTGTCGCGCTCGAACATGCGGTTGAACGACTCGTCGTTCCCCGCCTCCAGGTAGGCCTCGATGGAGCCGCGCAGCTCGCGCTTGCTGAGCGGCCGCCGCGTCCCGAGCAGACACAGCGCCAGGTTCATCAGCCGCTCGGCCTTGGCAATGGCCATCGACGCCCTACCCGCCCTTCCTCGCACATCTTCTGATCGTTGAACCTACCGCTACGGAGCGTCGTGGCAAAAGCGCGGGGCCCATGCCTGGACAGGCACGGGCCCCACTGTGACCGGTTGGGAACCGGTTGCGATCAGATCGCGACCAGGTCGCAGACGAAGATCAGCGTCTCGCCCGGGGCGATGCGGCCGCCACCGGCGCCGCGGTCCCCGTACGCGAGGTGCGCGGGGATGGTCAGCTGGCGGCGGCCGCCGACCTTCATGCCCTGCACGCCCTTGTCCCAGCCCTGGATGACCTGGCCGACACCGAGCTGGAACTGCAGCGGGGTGCCGCGGTTCCAGGAAGCGTCGAATTCCTCACCGGTGGAGAAGGCCACGCCCACGTAGTGCACGGAGACGGTGTCGCCGGCCTTGGCCTCGGGGCCGTCGCCTTCCCAGATGTCCTTGATCTCCAGGTCGGCCGGCGGCTCGCCGCCCGGGAAGTCGATCTCGGGCTTCTCGATGCTCACTGCTGTGCTCCTCAAACTGATGAACTTCGCAACCGGGACAGTCTCACAGATCAGCCGTCGGACCGCGCCTCAGACCGCGCCGACGATGTCGACGACGAAGACCAGCGTGTTCTTGGCGAGTGCGTTGGACGGGTCCGCGCCGTAGCCGAGCGAGGGCGGAATGACCAGCAGGACCCGGTCACCGATGTTCTTGCCGACCAGGCCCTTGTCCCAGCCCTCGACCACGGACCCGGTGCCGATCTGGAAGCCGGTCGCGCCACCGTGGTCCCAGGAGGAGTCGAACTTCTGGCCGTCCTCCCACTTGACGCCGGTGTACTGCGCGATCAGGCCCTGACCCGCCTCGACCTTCGCGCCGGAACCCTTGATCAGCACCTGCTCCTTCAGCTCCGCCGGGGCCTTGACGCCCTTGGGGATCGTGATGGTTGCCGGCTTCTGGGACGGGGCGTCCACGGTGGGCATGCCCGGCGCGGGGGCCGCCTGCGTGCCCTTGACCTCGGCCTTGGGGTCGACCTTCGCGGCACCGGCCAGGTCGACGACCCACACCAGGGTGTCCTTGGCGGTGATGCCCGACTGAGGGTTGAGGTTCTGGCCGATCAGATCGCCCGCGGTGCCCTGGACCAGCACCCGGCTGCCGGCCTTCTGTCCCTCCACGGAGTCCAGGACCTTCGCGGGCAGGACCTGGCTCGGCTGACCGACACGCTCCACGGGCTGGCGGTGCGGCTGGTCGCCGCTGCCCTGCGCGGGGAAGGTCCCGCCGAGGTCGGCCGGGTCGTCCCACTTGCGCACGGTGTAGTCCAGCCGGACGAAGTCGCCCTTGGCGGCCTCGGGTCCGCTGCCCTCGGTGACGGTCTTCACGACGGTCTCGTCGGAGGGCTTTGCGTCCTTGGGAACGGTGATCTCGGGCTTCTCCCCGATCTTCCCCTTGACCTCGGCCACACCTGCCGCCGAGTCGTTCGTCGAGTCCGACCCGCACGCGCCGGTGAACAGCAGGGCGGGCACGGCCAGCAGGGAAGCGATACGTCGCTTGGTGTTGTAGTTCATCAGTCCAACTGGGAGTCGAGGCCATGGGCAGTGGCCGCCACTCTACGGTGTGCCGTCGGCCCGGCCCTCGAGCCTTCGCCACGCAGAACGGTCCGTTCCCCACCCGGAGCGGGCAGGGAACGGACCACCGTGCAGGCCGTGCCGGCGGACGGCACCCTCAGGGCCGTAGGGCGGGAGACGGCTCGGTACGGACGGTGAGGCGTGGTCAGCTCTTCAGGGAGCGGAGCTCGGCCGCGAACTCGGCCTTGCCCAGCCGGCCCGGCGCACTGCCGTCCGCCGCACCGGAGGCGTAGGTCGCGTCCACCAGCTGCGCGCCCGACTCCAGGTACACGAAGTGCGGTGTGACGGCCGGGGTGGACTCCGAGTCCACCGCTTCCCTGATCCCGGCGAAGACCAGGAGCTCGTGTCCCTCGGCGAAGGTCTCCTTGGCCGGAGCCTCCTCGGTCACGTACTTCACCCCGTCCGCGACACCGCCCAGGGAGCGCACCACGACATTCGATCCGGGCTTGAGACCGCCCTTGTGGACGGTGTCCACCCGCACGACGACCGGCGTGTAGACGGCCTCGAAGACCGACCCGTCGTCCAGCTTGTCCGTCACACGGACATCGGGGCGCCGCGAGACCACGGTCCCCTCGAAGACATTCTCGTTCAGCGGGGACGCGACCGCCGCGGCGGGAGCGCTGTCCACCTTGTAGGAGTGTGCTTCGACGACACGGATCTCGGAGGATTTCCCGGAATCGGCCTTCGGGGCAGCTGCCCCGGTCGAATTCCCGGATCCGGAGCACGCGGAAACACCCAGGGCCATCACCGCGACGGCCACTGACGAGCCCACACGGGCACGGAAACGCTTCGTACCACTCATTTCTCTTTCTCCCCCGTTCAGTAAAGGCGCGTGACGCCGGCGACGTCGTCGCTGTTGAGACTGCGCCGGGTTCCGGTGTCGATGGCGGTCATGACCGAGTTCTTCTCGGCCGTGGTGTAGGCGGTGCCATCGGTGCAGTGCGGCCGCCACGGGTGGGCGAGGCCGGTGAAGTGTCCGACCTCGTGCACGACGACGGTCTGGACGTCGGCCCTTCCGTTGCTGATGTTCTGACTGCCGTTCACCCAGATGTACCGGTTGGAGAGGTAGAGCGTGCCGCCCGTGTGCCGGCTGCCGACCCGCTGTGTCGCGGCGTAGCCGGGCGCCGTGCCCATCAGGCTGGAGTAGCTGTGCGAGGCGCGGAAGGTGTAGATCTGCCATCCGCTCGTGTAGGTGGGCGCGGCGTAGCGCAGGCCGGAGCCGCTGCGGTTCCACTGGGTCAGGCCGTTCTTGAGGCCGGTCCTGAGGACGCTCGGGAAGTTGGTGTTCGCGGCCAGCGACTTGGTCCCGGAAGACTGCCACTTCACCATGCCGGAAGTGCAGTACGCCGACGCCGGCGATGCGGCCATTCCCACGAGGGCGGTCGCGAGGACGGTCCCGGCCATGCCGAGTGCGCATGCCTTACGTCCTCCCCTCAGGGCAGGCAGCTGAGTTATTCGGCTGATTGACATTGATTCCCCCTTGTTCGCTCAGATCCGAACCGGTCCTCCCGCCCGGCGGACGGTGGGCCCAACACCCCAATTCCGTTTCCGCACAAGCGATTTGACCGCGGAGGGATGCTAGCAAGCCCTCTCTTCGGCCCGGCTCCTCACGGCCCTGCTGCGGGGGAAAACGCCACGCACCGATCCTGGGTACCGTGCTATGGGATCCATGGCCCGCATTACCCTTTTGCCACTTTTCCTATGCGACGTCTCCAGCGGTCCATTCCTGGAATAGGGAATTCCGCCCCTGGGACACCACGGAACCGCGTGATATGTCTCTCACGTAAAAAGCCGCCCGGTGTCCGGGGACGGAATACGTCCCCGGACACCGGGCGGCTTCGCCACCCCGCCGGCTACATGCCGGCGATCAGCTTCTCCACCCGGTCGTCGACCGACCGGAAGGGGTCCTTGCACAACACGGTGCGCTGCGCCTGGTCGTTGAGCTTGAGGTGCACCCAGTCGACCGTGAAGTCGCGCCGCTGCTCCTGGGCGCGGCGGATGAAGTCGCCGCGCAGCCGTGCCCTGGTGGTCTGCGGGGGCACGGACTTGCCCTCGAAGATCTTGAGGTCGTTGCAGATCCGGGCCGCCTGGCCCCTCTTCTCCAGGAGGTAGTAGAGCCCGCGGCGGCGGTGGATGTCGTGGTAGGCGAGGTCTATCTGGGCGACCCGGGGGTGCGACATCGTCATGTTGTGCTTGGCCCGGTACCGCTCGATGAGCTTGTACTTCATCACCCAGTCGATCTCGGTGCCGATCCTGTCGAGGTCCTCCTCCTCGATCGCGTCGAGGGTGCGGCCCCACAGTTCGAGAACCTGCGCGACCGTGCCCGTGCGGATGCCGCGGCGGTCGACGAAGTCCACGGCCTTCTCGTAGTACTCCCGCTGGACCTCGAGCGCGGAGGCCTCGCGGCCACTCGCCAGGCGCACCTTGCGCTGGCCCGTGATGTCGTGGCTGACCTCGCGGATCGCCCGAATGGGGTTCTCCAGCGTCAGATCCCGCATCACCGTGCCCGCCTCGATCATGCGCAGCACGAGGTCGGTGGCGCCGACCTTGAGCAGCATGGTCGTCTCGGACATGTTCGAATCGCCCACGATGACGTGCAGCCGGCGGTAGCGCTCGGCGTCGGCGTGCGGCTCGTCGCGGGTGTTGATGATGGGACGGGAGCGGGTGGTGGCGGAACTGACGCCCTCCCAGATGTGCTCGGCGCGCTGGCTGACGCAGTAGACCGCGCCACGCGGGGTCTGCAGCACCTTTCCGGCACCGCAGAGCAGCTGCCGGGTGACGAGGAACGGAATGAGGATGTCCGCGAGCCGGGAGAACTCTCCGTGGCGGGCGACGAGGTAGTTCTCGTGGCAGCCGTAGGAGTTTCCCGCCGAATCGGTGTTGTTCTTGAAGAGGTAGACGTCGCCCGCGATTCCCTCCTCGTGCAGGCGGCGTTCGGCGTCGACGAGCAGGCCTTCGAGGATGCGCTCGCCCGCCTTGTCGTGGGTGACCAGCTCGGTCACGTTGTCGCATTCCGGAGTCGCGTACTCCGGATGCGAGCCCACGTCGAGGTAGAGGCGGGCCCCATTGCGCAGGAAGACATTGCTGCTGCGGCCCCATGACACAACACGGCGGAAGAGGTAGCGCGCCACTTCGTCAGGAGACAGTCGGCGCTGTCCCCTGAACGTGCACGTGACGCCGTACTCGTTCTCCAGCCCGAAAATGCGGCGGTCCATGACTGAACATTACGCCTGATGGCCTGAGCTGAAACCGGGTTCGACAGCACCACTTCGATCATTTTCATCCCCTGACGCGATGTGTTCGCTGCGGCCGGGAGCTGCGAGGACCCGTCCGGTGCCCAGCAGAACGAGCAGTGCGGCGAGCCCGCCGGCGCCTGCGACGGCAAAACCTGCGACGGTCCCGCCGAGTTCCACCGCGGGGCCCGCGGCGGCCGTTCCCACGGCCGCGCCGACGCCGAACGTGGTCACGAGCCAGGAGAACGCCTCGGTGACGGTGCCCCGGGGGGCGTGCCGGTCGACGACGATGAACGCGCACGCGATGGCGGGCGCCAGGAACACTCCGGCGACGGCACACAGGGCGGTCATCGCGGCGACACCAGGGGTGAACACGAGCGGCAGATAGCCGATGGCGAGCAGGCCCACGATGACCCGCAGCCGCCGCTCGGGGGCGCCTGCCCACTGGCGGGCGCCGTAGACGGCACCGCCGACGAGGGCGCCGAGGCCGAGGGCGGCCATCAGCCAGCCGTACGCAGAGGCGCGGCCGTGGTCGTCGGCGTACGCGACACCGGCGACGGTGATGGAGCCGAGGGCGAGGCCGACGAAGAAGAACGAGCCGAGCAGCGCGAGCAGCCCGGGCGAGCGCAGAGCGCCCAGCCAGTGGGCCTCACGGGGGGCGGAGCGCCAGGTCCTGGACGGCTCGGAGAGCACCACGGACAGCGCGCCGGCGACTCCGACGGCGTTGATGACCAGGAGCGCCGCGGCGGGCGAGAACAGCCAGACGAGCAGCGTCACCAGCAACGGTCCGATGGTGAACATGACTTCCTGGGCGATCGCGTCCATGGCGTAGGCACGGTGGACGCGGTCCTCGCGACGGCCGAGAACGTCCGGCCAGAGCGCACGCAGACCGCCTTCGAGCGGCGGGGTGAAGAGCCCGGCGACGGCGACGGCCGCGTACGCCAGCGGCAGCGGGGTGGTGCCGGCCACGGCGAACAGCACCATGCCGAGCGCGGAGACGACAGCGGCGGGCAACTGGACGCGTGGCTGGCCGTGCAGGTCGACGAGGCGGCCGAGCAGCGGCTGACCGACGGCCGTGGCGAGCCCGTAAACCGCGGCGAGGGCCCCCGCGAGGGTGTAGCTGCCGCCCTCGGCGCGGGTGAACAGCACGATCGCGACATGCGCGGTGGCGTTCGGCAGGCGGCCGACGAGGGTGCCCGCGAGCAGGCGCGCGGCGTGCGGCGCCTTGAGGATGTCTGCGTACCCGGACGCTCCCGCAGCCATGTCCCGCCTTTTCGGTCGACCCCGCTCCCGAGGTGAAGTTTTACGTATAACGTCGCAGGTCATACGTACCATGTGCGCAGGCCACGAGTCCACCCCTCGTGGCGGACAACACCACGCGCGGAGGCGAGTGTGCAGACCCGGGAGCCCGCCGGCGGCGCGCGGCCGACCAGCAAGGACGTGGCCCGGGCGGCCGGTGTCTCCCAGGCCACGGTCTCTCTCGTGCTCGCCGGCAAGTGGCGGGGCCGGGTCTCCGAGCGCACCGCGGACCTGGTCCGGCAGACGGCCAGGGAGCTCGGCTACCGCCCGAATCTGGCGGCCCGGAATCTGCGGCTGGGCCGCACACGGACGGTGCTCCTGGTGGTGCCCGCTCTCACCAACGAGTTCTTCGCACGCGTGTACGCGGGTGCGGCGGCCGTCGCCTCCGAGCACGATTTCGGCGTGGTGCTCTACCCCTCCCCGGAGGGGGTCGGACCGGCGAAGGACCCCTTCGCGTCGGCCCGGGCCGCGCTCGACGGGGTGATCGCCTCGTCGATGGCCGCTAAGGCGCTGGACGCGATCCGGGGCACCGATCTGCCGCTGGTGATGCTCGACAGCGACCCGTCCGATCCGGCATCGGCGGCCCAGGTGAACCTGGACATCGCGGACGGTATGCGCCAGGTGACGGACCATCTGCTCGGCCTCGGCCACCGCCGTTTCGTCCATCTGGCGTCTGCCGTGCCGTCCTGGACCTTCGAAGTACGGGCCCGGGCGCTGGGCGCGGCGCTGCGGGCGGCGCCTGGGGCGTCGATCCGTACCGTCGCCGCGCCCCTGGACGTGAGCGGGGCGCGGGAGGCGGCCGAACGTGCTCTGGCCGGCTCCGGGCCGCGCCCCACGGCGCTGATCTGCGACGACGACATACTGGCGGCGGGCGCGTGCAAGGCGGTCCGGCGGCTCGGCCTACGGGTGCCGGAGGACGTCTCGGTGACCGGCTTCGACGACCTGGCCCTCGCGACGGCCCTGGAACCGGAGCTCACGACGGTCCGCCTCCCCGCGGAGCGCGTGGGCGAGGCGGGCATGTCCGCGCTGCTCGCGGTCCTGCGGGGCGACACCCCGGCACCGGGTGACCTCCCGGTCACCCTCGTCCCCCGCGGCTCCACGGGCCCGCCCGCGGCCTGACTGCCCTGAGCCGGCCAAGTGCGGTCCAGGGTGGCTTGTGCTCGCCCTCCCCAAGGCCTTTCGGGCCTGGGAGGGGTGCCCCCACCTCCCCCTCGGGCTTCGTCCTGGCGAACCCTGGTACCTCCCAGGCGAAGCTCTGGGGGAGGAACCACTGCCCACAACCCACTGGGCGAACGGCCCACGACCCGCACCCGGGGGACGGCCGGGGCGGGCCGTGCAGAGTCGCCCCCGCAGAAGCCGGCTCCCCGTTCCGGATGACGCCGTACCCACCGATTCGAGGAGGCGAGCCCGGAAGGGCCCCGCACCACCACCCACCGGCGCACCCCGAGCCCGCCCGGGGGCCCCACGCCGCAGGGCGCAGAGGTAGCCCCGGACGGACACACCGGACGCCGACCACGGCACCCGCCAGCCCCGCACCGCCGAAACGCCATGCCCCCGCCCCGGCCGCGTGTGCGACCGGGGCGGGGGCATGGGCGTGGGGCACCCGGGGAGGCGGCTACGCCTCCCCGGCGGAATCCTCGGATTCCTCCGTGTCCGACGGCGCCTCCGTGGGCGCGGACGCCGCATCGTCCGCCTGCAGCAGACGCGACAGCTGCCGGCCCACGATGCGCTTGAACTTCCGCTGCTGCGGCCGCGTGCGGTCCAGGATCGCCACCTCCAGCCGCTCCGCGGGAATCTCCCGCTCCGTGCCGTTGGTGTCGCGGGACAGCGCCTGCACCGCCAGCTTCAGCGCCTCGGCGAGCGTCATCCCGTCCCGGTGCCGCTGGTCGAGGAAGCTGCCGATCTGCTCCGCGTTGCCGCCGACCGCGACCGAGCCGTGCTCGTCCACGATGGAGCCGTCGTGCGGCAGCCGGTAGATCTGGTCCCCCTCGGGCGACGTGCCGACCTCGGCGACGACCAGCTCCACCTCGTACGGCTTCTCGCCCGCGCTGGAGAAGATCGTGCCCAGCGTCTGCGCGTAGACGTTGGCGAGCCCACGGGCCGTCACATCGTCACGGTCGTACGTGTAGCCCCGCAGGTCCGCGTAGCGCACGCCGCCGATCCGCAGGTTCTCGTACTCGTTGTACTTGCCGGCCGCGGCGAAGCCGATCCGGTCGTAGATCTCGCTGAACTTGTGCAGCGCACGGGACGGGTTCTCACCGACGAAGACGATGCCGTCGGCGTACTGCAGCACAACCAGGCTGCGGCCGCGGGCGATGCCCTTGCGGGCGTACTCCGCCCGGTCGGCCATGGCCTGCTGGGGTGAGACATAGAACGGCGTCGACACCGGCTATCCGTCCCTTTCTGTCAGTGGCATGTCGGTTCCAGAAGAGGGGGTATCAGAGCAGCGCGGCGCGCGGGCCGTCGGGCTGTTCGAGGCGGCGCTCCAGGATCGAGCGGGCGACCTCGGAGGACTCGGCCTCGGTCAGCTTCCGGAAGCCCTCGTCGGTGATCACGGTCACGATCGGGTAGATCCGGCGGGCCACGTCCGGGCCGCCGGTCGCGGAGTCGTCGTCGGCCGCGTCGTACAGCGCCTGGACGACGAGGGTGATGGCCTGCTGCTCCGTCAGGTCCTCGCGGTAGAGCTTCTTCATCGCTCCGCGGGCGAAGATCGAACCGGAACCGGTGGCCGCGAAGCCGTGCTCCTCGGAGCGGCCGCCCGTGACGTCGTACGAGAAGATCCGGCCCTTCTCGCGGTCGACGTCCCAGCCCGCGAAGAGCGGGACCACGGCGAGACCCTGCATGGCCATGCCGAGATTGCTCCGGATCATCGTGGAGAGACGGTTCGCCTTGCCCTCCAGGGAGAGCTGGGCGCCTTCGACCTTCTCGAAGTGCTCGAGCTCCAGCTGGAAGAGCTTGACCATCTCGACCGCGAGACCGGCCGTGCCGGCGATGCCCACCGCCGAGTACTCGTCCGCCGGGAAGACCTTCTCGATGTCACGCTGGGCGATCATGTTGCCCATGGTCGCTCGCCGGTCACCGGCGAGGACCACGCCGCCCGGGAAGGACGTGGCGACGATCGTCGTGCCGTGCGGTGCTTCGATGGCTCCCTGCACGGGCGGGAGCACGCGCTTGCCCGGCAGCAGGTCCGGGGAGTGCTCGCCCAGGAAGTCCATGAACGAGGACGAGCCGGGCGTCAGGAAGGCCGCCGGCAGACGCCCGGTGCTACGAGGGTTGGCTTCCACGCGATTCCTTCCGAATGGGCGGCGGCCCGCCACCTGGGCCGGGCCGATCTTGCATGCACTGCACGGACCTTACCCGTGCCGTCACCGGTCATCCGTCCCGATGCCGACGGCCCTGCGGCCGGCTGCACCGGGACGGACAACGGGAGTACCCCTGTCGCAGTTACGAGGAGTTACTCTCCGCCCTTTTGGACGAAGGAACGCACGAAGTCCTCTGCGTTCTCCTCGAGGACGTCGTCGATCTCGTCGAGTACGGAGTCGACGTCGTCCGACAGCTTCTCCTGGCGCTCCTTGAGGTCTTCGGAGGCCTGCGCGTCCTGCGTCTGCTCCTCGACCTCCTCGGTGGAGCGTTGAGCACGCTGCTGCCCGCCGCCGGTGTCCTTGGTCGCCATATCCCTCACCCCGCTCGGTTTGCCCGTTTGGTTCGGCCCACTCAAGATCAGACCCTACAAGCAGGGTCTGACATCGGCCCCGCACTTTCCACAACGTCCGGGGGTCACCTCGATGATTCCCGTACGCGGACCATTTCAGCCTCCGGACAGGACCCGGACCAGGTCCTCCGCGGTGCGGCACCGGTCCAGCAGCTCCTTGACGTGATTGCGGGTGCCGCGCAGAGGCTCCAGCGTGGGCACCCGTTGCAGAGAGTCACGACCCGGCAGGTCGAAGATCACCGAGTCCCAGGAGGCCGCGGCGACGTCGTCCGCGTACTGCTCCAGGCAGCGACCGCGGAAATACGCCCTGGTGTCCTCAGGGGGCTTGCTCTTGGCCCGTTCGACGTCGGACTCGTCCAGAAGCCGTTTCATCTTGCCTCGGGCCACCAGACGGTTGTACAGGCCCTTCTCGGGGCGTACGTCCGCGTACTGCAGGTCCACGAGGTGCAGCCGGGCCGCGTCCCAGTCCAGGGTGTCCCGGCGCCGGTAGCCCTCGAGGATCTCCCGCTTGGCGATCCAGTCGAGCTCCCCGGACAGGCTCATCGGGTCGTTCTCGAGGCGGTTGAGGGTGTCCTCCCAGCGGGTCAGGACGTCCTTGGTCTGCTCGTCCGCGTCGACGCCGAAGCGCTCCTCGACGTACTTGCGGGCGAGCTCGAAGTACTCCATCTGCAACTGGACGGCGGTGAGCGTCCGGCCGCTGCGGAGAGTGACCAGTCGTCGCAGCATGGGGTCGTGCGAGACCTGGTGCAGCGTGCGGACCGGCTGGTCGACGGCCAGGTCGACGTTGATGAAGCCGTCCTCGATCATGGAGAGGACCAGCGCGGTCGTACCGAGCTTGAGGTACGTCGAGATCTCCGAGAGGTTCGCGTCGCCGATGATCACATGGAGGCGGCGGTACTTCTCGGCGTCGGCGTGCGGCTCGTCCCTGGTGTTGATGATGGGGCGCTTGAGGGTGGTCTCCAGGCCGACCTCGACCTCGAAGTAGTCGGCGCGCTGGCTGATCTGGAAGCCGTGCTCGTGGCCGTCCTGGCCGATGCCCACGCGGCCGGCACCGGTGACGACCTGCCGGGACACGAAGAACGGCGTCAGGTGGCGCACGATGTCCGAGAACGGGGTCTCCCGCTTCATCAGGTAGTTCTCGTGCGTGCCGTAGGACGCGCCCTTGTTGTCGGTGTTGTTCTTGTACAGGTGGATCGGCTGGGCGCCGGGCAGCTGGGCGGCCCGCTCGGCGGCCTCGGCCATGATCCGCTCGCCTGCCTTGTCCCACAGGACGGCATCACGCGGGTTGGTGACCTCGGGGGCGCTGTACTCGGGGTGGGCATGGTCGACGTAGAGCCTGGCCCCGTTGGTGAGGATCACATTGGCCAGGCCGATGTCCTCGTCCGTGAGCTGACTGGAGTCGGCGGCCTCGCGGGCGAGGTCGAAGCCGCGGGCGTCCCGCAGCGGATTCTCCTCCTCGAAGTCCCAGCGGGCGCGCCGCGCCCGGTGCATCGCCGCCGCGTAGGCGTTGACGATCTGGGACGAGGTGAGCATGGCATTGGCGTTCGGGTGGCCGGGGACGGAGATGCCGTACTCCGTCTCGATACCCATTACTCGCCGTACGGTCATGCGGCCCTCCTTGCCCGGCGGCGCTCCCGTCTGGGTGCGGCGCTCAAGTACCGCTCGGTCTCCGGTGCGTGTGCGGTGCCCGTCCCCGCACTGCGCGACACGGCGGTACGGAAGAGCCTAGAACGCCTCTGCGCTGGTGGGGAGATCAATTCCGTCATTGCTCTGTCTGGTGCGATTACCCGTCCGGGGCCGGTGGAAAGCAGGCGGCTGCGGATGTCCTCCCCCCTGACCTCCGGCGGGGGGACCCCCAGGACATCCGCAGCCGGACTGCGATCTACAGGTACTGACCGGTGTTCGCCACCGTGTCGATGGAGCGTCCGGTGTCCGCGCCCTGCTTTCCGGTGACAAGGGTGCGGATGAAGACGATCCGCTCGCCCTTCTTACCGGAGATCCGGGCCCAGTCGTCCGGGTTCGTCGTGTTCGGCAGGTCCTCGTTCTCCTTGAATTCGTCCACGCAGGCCTGGAGCAGGTGCGAGACGCGGAGGCCCTTCTGGTTGTGGTCGAGGAAGGCTTTGATGGCCATCTTCTTGGCCCGGTCCACGATGTTCTGGATCATGGCGCCGGAATTGAAGTCCTTGAAGTACAGGACTTCCTTGTCGCCGTTGGCGTACGTGACCTCGAGGAAGCGGTTCTCCTCGGACTCGGCGTACATCTGCTCCACGACGGACTGGATCATGCCCTGGACCGCGGCGTCCTTGGAGCCGGTGTGCTCGGCGAGATCGTCCGAGTGGAGCGGCAGCGAAGGCCTGAGGTACTTCGCGAAGATGTCCTTCGCGGCCTCCGCGTCCGGACGCTCGATCTTGATCTTGACGTCCAGCCGGCCCGGCCTCAGGATCGCGGGGTCGATCATGTCCTCGCGGTTGGAGGCGCCGATCACGATCACGTTCTCGAGGCCCTCCACACCGTCGATCTCGGCGAGCAGCTGCGGAACGATCGTGTTCTCGACGTCCGAGCTGACACCGGAGCCGCGGGTGCGGAAGAGGGATTCCATCTCGTCGAAGAAGACGATGACGGGGGTACCCTCGCTCGCCTTCTCCCGGGCACGCTGGAAGACCAGGCGGATGTGCCGCTCGGTCTCGCCGACGTACTTGTTGAGGAGCTCGGGGCCCTTGATGTTGAGGAAGTAGCTCTTCCCGGCGGGCTGGCCGGTCACCTCGGCGACCTTCTTGGCGAGGGAATTCGCGACCGCCTTCGCGATCAGCGTCTTTCCGCAGCCGGGCGGGCCGTAGAGCAGGATGCCCTTCGGCGGCCGCAGTTCGTGCTCCTTGAAGAGGTCCGGGTGGAGGTACGGGAGCTCGACCGCGTCGCGGATCATCTCGATCTGGTTGCCCAGACCGCCGATCTTGTCGTAGTCGACGTCCGGGACCTCTTCGAGGACGAGCTCTTCGACCTCGCTCTTGGGGATCACTTCGTAGACGTAGCCGGACCTGGGCTCGAGCAGCAGGGCGTCGCCGGGGCGGACGGTGGTGTCCAGCAGCGTGTCCGCGAGCCGCACCACCCGTTCCTCGTCGGTGTGCCCGATCACCAGGGCGCGCTCGCCGTCCTCGAGGATCTCCTTGAGAGTGACGATGTCCCCGGTGCGCTCGAACTCCATGGCCTCGACCACGTTGAGCGCCTCGTTGAGCATGACTTCCTGGCCGCGCCTGAGCTCGTCGAGCTCGACGCTGGGGCTGACGTTCACCCGGAGCTTGCGGCCCCCGGTGAAGATGTCGGCGGTGCCGTCCTCGTTCGCCTGCAGGAAGACACCGAAGCCGGCCGGCGGCTGTGCGAGCCGGTCGACCTCCTCCTTGAGGGCCACGATCTGGTCGCGGGCCTCACGGAGCGTGTTCGCCAGTCGTTCGTTCTGAGCGGACACGCCGGCCAGGTTTGTCTGCAGCTCGACGATCCGCTCCTCGAGAATCCTCGTATGACGCGGAGAGTCGGCGAGCTTGCGGCGCAGGACGGCGATCTCCTGCTCAAGATAGGCAACCTGACCGGCAGGGTCTTCAGACCCCCGTCCCGGCCGGAAGCCGCGGTTGTTGTCGTCGTCGTGGGCTGCCACGGTCCTCACCTCCTCCAAGGGGAGCTGGACGCTTCCTGACCCTACCTGGGTGGGTGGTGATTGAAACCCCTAGATCACAAAGACGGAAGGGGTGTGTCCGATCTTCACCCTTGCGCTGCCCCTCACGCCAGGGGAATACCCACCCATCAACATCGGAAAGCGGGCGGTTGTATCGTCGGAACGGTCAACACCCGTCAGGGCTGGCACCTATTGATACACACCGCGCGGAACGGCAGGCGACATGAACGAGGCTCTCGAAGTCTGGATCGACCAGGACCTCTGCACCGGCGACGGTATCTGCGCCCAGTACGCGCCCGAGGTCTTCGAGCTGGACATCGACGGTCTGGCCTATGTGAAGAGCGCGGACGACGCGCTGTTGCAGCAGCCGGGCGCCACAACGCCGGTGCCGCTACCGCTGCTGACCGATGTCATCGACTCGGCCAAGGAGTGCCCGGGCGACTGCATTCATGTACGTCGCGTTTCGGACAAGATCGAGGTGTACGGACCCGACGCGGAGTAGACGCAGGGTGACCGATCACACACTGCCCGTGGCGGAATCGCCCTGGACGGACTCCACGAACTTCCCGCCGCTCCACTGCCACTTGACCTTCTCCCGTTCGTCCGGGCAGCAGCGCGGGACGTCGGGCGAGGAGTAGCCGAGGAGCGTCGCCGTGACCGCGCCGTCACGGACGGCGAAGTCGGTGACGCTGAGACGCTCGGACGGGTCGACCAGGGTCGCCACGACGCGCGGCTGTCCGGCGGACGACCGCGCGATGACGTAGATGCCGCTGGGCGGGGTGCCCGAGCCGGCCTCGCAGCGGGCCACCACGGCCGTCTCGTCCCCGCCGTCCCCGTCCAGGTCCCCCGAGGCCCTCTTCACGACCGCCGTGCCGGCTCCGCCGCACTCGAGGGGCAGTTCCACGGCTGCGGCGTCCGGCGCGGGCGCGGCAGCCGTGGCGACCTCGGAGCCCGACTGGTCCGCTTTCGCGGCGTCCGGCTGGAGAAGTCCCGCACCGGCAACGACCGCGGCCATCGCCGTCGCGGTGGCCAGCCAGTGCACCGGGCGGGTGTGCGTGTGCGCGAGGTCCGGAAGCGTCGCGGAGGTCTGCACGCGGGGTGTCTCCTGTGAGGGCAGTGCCGGTGGGGGTGGGAGGCATCGTGCCACACGTCACAGGAAGCGGGAACAGGGGGGTGGGCAATGTCAACGTAAAGGTGCCGCCGTCGAGTTCCCGGGCACGTCCCGGGAACTCGACGGCGGCACCACTGCGTTGTTCAGGGCGTGGGCCCTGATGGGCGGTCAGCCCTTGTTCGGGCCCTCGTAGTCCTCGCCGTACGCGCCCTTCGCGGGGCGGCGGCGGCGCATCGGGGGCTCCACGCCGTCCGCGAGACGGCGGGCGGTGACGAGGAAGCCGGTGTGGCCGATCATCCGGTGGTCCGGGCGGACGGCCAGACCCTCGACGTGCCAGTTGCGGATCATGGACTCCCAGGGCTGCGGCTCGGCGTAGCACCCGATCTCGCGAAGGGACTCGACGGTCCGGGCGAGCTGGGTGGTGGTGGCCACGTAGCAGCAGAGGATGCCGCCCGGGACGAGTGCCTTGGAGACGGCCTCCAGGCACTCCCAGGGGGCGAGCATGTCCAGGATGACGCGGTCGACGTCGGCGTCCGAGAGATTGTCCTGGAGGTCACCGACGGTGAGCGTCCATGCGGGGTGCGGTCCGCCGAAGTAGCGCTCGACGTTGCCCTTGGCGATCTCCGCGAAGTCCTCGCGGCGCTCGTACGAGTGCAGCATCCCCTCGTCGCCGATGGCCCGGAGCAGGAAGCTGCTCAGCGAGCCGGAGCCGACCCCCGCCTCGACCACGCGCGCGCCGGGGAAGATGTCCGCGAAGGCAAGGATCTGCCCCGCGTCCTTGGGGTAGACCACGGCGGCGCCGCGGGGCATGGACAGGACGTAGTCGGGGAGCAGGGGGCGCAGCGCGAGGTAGGCGACGTTTCCCGTGGTACGGACAACACTGCCCTCGGGAGCACCGATCAGCTCGTCGTGCGGGAAGGAACCCTTGTGGGTGTGGAAGTTCTTCCCGGCCTCGAGCGTGAACGTGTAGTGGCGTCCCTTGGGGTCGGTGAGCTGGACCTGGTCCCCGACCTTGAAGGGCCCGCGACGGCGGGCGGCACCGGTCGGTTCGGACATGTGACCAGAGTACCGGGGTTAAGCGGACGGTCTTGCCATGGCCTTGACGAAGGCGCGCTCGACGTCCGCCGTCGACAGCACGCCGTAGATCTCGCCGGTCTCCTCGACGACCAGGTACTCCGAGGCGGGTGTGGCCCGGAGCCGGTCGAGGAGGGCTTCTCCGGCGAGTTCGGCGGGCACCTTCATACCGTCGGTGAGCTCCTGCGCGAGACCGCTGACGGCGACCCAGGGGCGGCGGTGCTCGGGGACGCCGACGATGGACGACTCGCGGACCAGAGCGGTCGGGTCGCCGTGGCCGTCGACGACGACGAGGGCGCGGGCCCCCGCCTCGTTGGCGCGGCGCAGCGCCTCGGAGAGGGGCGTGTCGGACTCGACGGGGACGGCGCGCCTGGTGAGGGTGCGGGCGCGCAGCTCGGGGAGGTGCTCGCGCAGCCGGGCCATGCGCAGGCTGTTGCCGGCACCGGTCCAGATGATGGCCGCGAGGATCGCGGCGAGCAGCGCGTCGGTGACGGTGTCCATGCCGCCGATGTCCTCGGTGGCGTTGCCGAGGACACCGGTGTGGGTGAGAAGCGGGAGGCCGATCAGGACCGCGACGGCGAGCGCACGGCCGATCCAGGCGGCGGCAACGGTGCCGCTCATCGGCTTGCCGGTGATCTTCCAGACGACCGCGCGGAGCATCCGGCCGCCGTCCAGCGGCAGTCCGGGCAGCAGGTTGAAGGCGGCGACGATCAGGTTGGAGATCATCAGTCCGGCGAGCAGGACGCCGGGGACGGTGCCGGGCGCGACGGCCTGCATGCCGAGGTAGAAGACCCCGGCCAGGACAAGTGAGAGCAGCGGTCCGACGAAGGCGAGGACGAACTCGCGGCCGGGCGTCTCGGCCTCCTTCTCGATCTCCGAGACACCGCCGAAGAACTGGAGCTGGATGCGGCGCACCGGCAGCTTGAAGCGGAGCGCGGCGATGGTGTGGGCCAGCTCGTGGACGAGCACGGAGGCATAGAAGGCGACGGCGAAGAAGAGCGACACGAGATAACGGGCGCCGCCGAGTTCGGGCAGTACCCGGTCGAGCTGTCCGCCGAAGACCCAGGTGATGAGGCCGGCGACGAGGAACCAGCTGGGGGCGACGTACACGGGTACACCGAAGGGGCGGCCCATGAGGATGCCGCCGCCGGGCCCTTCGGAGCGCTGCTGCCTGCCGCTGTCGGGGTCCACGCCCCCCGTGCCGGACCCCGGGCGCGTCTGCTCGCCGCTCTCCTCGTCCTTGTTCACGGGTTCCCTTCGTTGCGAGATGCGCCTCGCTCGATCTTGTCGCTCGCTCGATCTTGCGGGCGAGAGGGTCTGACGTCGATGGTATGCCGCTCGCTGTCAGTGGCGGGCCGTAGGGTCGTCGTCATGAGTACGAGTCAGCCGCCCGCATCGGAGGGCCGCGCGCCCGCTTCGGAGGGGCAGGCGCCTGCCGCGCGCGTGCCCGCGCCCGCTGCGGAGGGCCGCCCGCCTGTCCTGGAGGACCAGCCGTCGGCGGCTGACGGCCATCCCTCCCCGCCGGAGGGTCCGCCGTCCGCGCCGGAGGGCAGGCCGCCGATGTCGCTGTCCCCCTCGCGGGCAAGCGATTTCATGCAGTGCCCCCTGCTCTACCGGTTCCGGGTGATCGACAAACTGCCGGAGAAGCCGAGCGAGGCGGCGACGCGGGGCACGCTCGTGCACGCCGTTCTGGAGCGGCTCTTCGACGCGCCCGCGGCGGAGCGCACGCCTCCGCGGGCGAAGTCGCTGATTCCCGGGCAGTGGGACCGGCTGCTGGAGTCGAGGCCCGAGCTGGGTGAGCTGTTCGCGGAGGACGCGGACGGCGAGCGGCTGGCGCGCTGGATGTCGGAGGCGGAGCAGCTGGTGGAGCGCTGGTTCACGCTGGAGGACCCGACGCGACTGGAGCCCGCCGAGCGCGAGATGTTCGTGGAGACAGAGCTGGAGTCGGGGCTCCGGCTGCGCGGAGTGATCGACCGGGTCGATGTCGCACCGACGGGTGAGGTGCGGATCGTCGACTACAAGACGGGCAAGGCGCCCCGGCCGGAGTACAGCGAGGGCGCCCTGTTCCAGATGAAGTTCTACGCGCTCGTCGTCTGGCGGCTGAAGGGCGTCGTGCCCCGCCGGCTGCAGCTGGTGTATCTGGGCAGCGGCGAGGTGCTGACGTACGACCCGGTCACGGCCGATCTCGAGCGGGTGGAGCGCAAGCTGCTGGCGCTGTGGGAGGCGATCATGCGGGCGACGGAGACGGGTGACTGGCGGCCGCGGCCGACGAAGCTGTGCGGGTGGTGCGATCACCAGTCGGTGTGCCCGGAGTTCGGCGGGACGCCTCCGGTGTACCCCTTGCCGGTGGTCCCGGCGGCGCCGGTGGGACCCCCCGTGTGACGGTCGCCGTGGACCGTGGCCCTGTGTGTGCCCGCCCGGTCCGCCCCGGCGGAACGACCGCCCGCGAACCAGAGGCAGAATGGGGAGCGGTCTAGCGAAGGAGAACCCGTGGCTATCCGCGTCCTACTGGTCGACGATCAACCGCTGTTGCGCACCGGCTTCCGGATGATCCTGGAGGCGGAGCAGGACCTCGCGGTGGTCGGTGAGGCCGGGGACGGCCTGCAGGCGCTGGACCAGGTGCGGGCGCTGCAGCCCGACGTGGTGCTGATGGACATCCGTATGCCGCGGATGGACGGCGTGGAGGCGACCCGGCAGATCACCGGCCCGGGGCGGGACGGCCCGGCGAAGGTGCTGGTGCTGACCACCTTCGACCTCGACGAGTACGTCGTGGAGGCGCTCAAGGCGGGCGCCAGCGGCTTTCTCCTGAAAGACGCGCCCGCGAACGAGCTGGTCCAGGCGATCCGTGTGGTGGCGGCCGGTGAGGCGATGCTCGCCCCGAGCATCACCCGTCGGCTGCTCGACAAGTACGCGGACCATCTGCCGTCCGGCGAGGAGTCGGTCCCGGACACGCTGCACACGCTGACCGAGCGCGAGGTCGAGGTGCTCAAGCTCGTCGCCCGGGGCCTGTCGAACGCGGAGATCGCCGCGGATCTGTTCGTCAGCGAGACGACGGTCAAGACGCATGTGGGACATGTGCTGACGAAGCTCGGCCTGCGGGACCGGGTGCAGGCCGCGGTGTACGCGTACGAGAGCGGTCTGGTGCGCCCCGGCGCGCAGTGAGTGAGCGGCGACCCGATGAACGCCGTGCGGTGAGCGCGGCCGTGCACGAGCACAGCGAGAAGGCCCGGTCCGCAAGGCGGACCGGGCCCTTTGCTCGCGGGCTGCCTCAGCCCTTCTTGATCTCCCAGAAGCGGAAGACCGTAGACGCGTCGAGCGTCCACTCGAGGCCCGTGACATTGCCGTGGGCGACGGCGTACTGCTTGCCCTGCCACAGCGGCAGGACGGGGACGTCCTCGGCGACGACATCCTGGAGCTGCGCGAACTTCTCCTCGGTCGCCGCGCGGTCGGTCATGGCCGAGGTCTCCGGGATGATCTGGCCGGTGATCTTCTTGTTCTCGTAGTTGTTGCCCAGGACGTTGTCGGGACCGAAGAACGGCGCCGTGAAGTTGTCGGGGTCCGGGTAGTCGGGGACCCAGCCCTTCACATAGACGCCGTACTTCCCGGCCTGGACATCCTTCTCGTACTGCCCGAACTCGACGGACTTGACGCTGGCCTCGAACAGCCCGCTGTCGTTGAGCTGCTTGGCGATCGCGTTCAGTTCCTGGTCGGTGGCGGGACCGTAGCGGCTCGGAGTGGACCAGAGGGTGAGCTCCACCTTGTCGGTGATGCCCGCCGACCGCAGCGCCTTGCGCGCCTCGTCGGGCTGAGGGCTGCCGCCGTAGCGGTCGAAGAAGGCGGTGTTGTGGGTGCCGATGCCGGCCGGGACGATCGAGTACAGCGGCGTCGCGGTGGCCTCGTAGACGTCACGGACGAGGGCGTCCCGGTCGACGATGTACGCGAAGGCCTCGCGCACCGCGCGCTTGCCCGCGACCGGGTCCTTCATGTTGAAGACGAGGTGCTGGACCTCGGCGCTGCTGCCCTCGACGACCTGGATCTGCTCGTCGTCGGCGGAGAGGGAGGCCTGGAGCTCGGCGATGTCCGGGGCGGTGAGTCCTCGGTAGGCGACGTCGACGTCACCCTGCTTGAGGGCGGAGCCGAGCCGCTTCTGGTCGCCCTGGAAGAGGGTGAGCGTGACGCCACCGTTCTTCACCTCGGCGGTGCCGTTGTACTCGGGGTTGACCGAGAAGACGGCCTCCGTGTCGCTGAACGAGTCGAGCTTGTACGGACCCGAGCCGACCGCCTTGCCGTCGGTGCGCAGCGAGCCGGCCTCGTACTCGCGGTGGTCGACGATGGAGCCCGCACCCGAGGCGATCTTGCTGGGGAAGGTGGCGTCGGGCACCTTGAGGTGGAAGACGACCGTCCGCTCGTCGGGGGTCTCGATGCGGTCGATGGTGGACAGCAGCGGGACCGGGCCGGAGTCGCTGTCGATCTGCAGCGCGCGCTCGAAGGAGAACTTGACGTCCTCCGAGGTGAGTGCGTTGCCGTTGCTGAACTTCAGGCCCTCGCGCAGCGTGCAGCGGTAGACCGTGCTGCCGCCGGCCTCGAAGGAGCACTTCTCGGCGGCCTCGGGCTGCGGGGTCGAGCCGCCCTTGGGGAAGCTCATCAGGGACTGGAAGACGTTGTTGAACAGCAGCCACGACCCGGGGTCGTAGCCGTCCGCCGGGTCCGTGGCCAGGACCTCGTCGGACATGCCGACGACCACTCTGGCGTTGTCGCCGGACTGATCGTCGCCCTTGTCCGCGCCGCAGCCCGCCAGCAGAGCGGCGGAAAGCCCCACGGCGAGGGGGACCGTCCATGTCTTGACTCTTGCCTTCACAGAACCTTGCCTCTTGCTCTCGTGACAGGCCGCGACGTTCACGGCCGGGTACTGAAGGTCGGGCGGTGCCGCGGATCAGGCGGTGCCGCGGGCCAGCTCCCACAACTGCAGGTCGGAGGAGGAGTTGAGGGTCCACTCGACGCCGGTGATGTCCGACCGGGCGGCGACGTACTGCTTGCCCTGCCACAGCGGCAGCACCGGCACATCGGTGGCGACGATGTCCTGCAGCTCGTTGAAGGGCGCCGCCGCGGCGCTGCGGTCCGCCTGACGGCGGGACTCGGGGATGAGCTCGTTGCGTGCGACGGTGCTCACGTAGGGGGTGTTGAGGAAGTTGTCCGCGTCCAGGAACGGGGCGATGTAGTTGTCCGGGTCCGGGAAGTCGGGGAACCAGCCGAGACCGTAGACCGCGTAGTCGCCGCGCTTCTGGGCGGGACGGTACTTCGACCACTCGGTGCCCTGGACGGTGACGTCGAAGAGCTTGGTGGCGTTGAGCTGGTCGCGCAGCTCCGCGAACTCCTTGGCCGTGCCGGGGCCGTAGTGGTCGGTCGTGTAGTGCAGGGTCAGCTTGACCGGGGTGTCGATCCCGGCGTCACCGAGCAGGTCGGCGGCCCTCTTGCGACTCGGCTCGCCGTACTTGTTGAAGAACGAGTTGGTGTGGCCGGTGATGCTCGACGGGATCAGCGAGTAGAGCGGCTCGGCGGTCGCGCCGTACACCTTGCCCGCGATCCGGCCCCGGTCGACAACGGTCGCCATGGCCTGGCGCACCGCTTTGTCCTTCACCGCCGGATCCTCGGTGTTGAAGGCCAGGTAGCGGATCTCCAGGCCGGGCATCTCCTTGAGCTCGATGCCCTCCTTGGGGCTCTCGGAGAGCCCCTTGATCTGCTCGGGCGACATGGCGCGGGCCATCATGTCGATCTCGCCGGACTCCAGGGCCTTGCCCATGGTCTCGGCGTCCGGGAAGGAGCGCAGCTCGACCTTGTCGTTGCGCAGCTTCAGGTCGCCCGTGTAATTGGGGTTCTTGGTGAACACGGCGCTGACGAGCTTGTCGCCCTCGGTCTCGGCCTTCAGGGTGTACGGGCCCGAGCCGTTCACCTCGAAGCCCTCGCGCAGCTTCTTGCCGTCGTACGCGTCGCGGCTGAGGATGCCGGCGACGGGCGTGGAGAGCTTGTACGGGAACGTGGCGTCGGGAGTGCTGAGGTGGAAGACGAGCTCCTTGTCGTCCTTGACCTCGATGGTGTCGATGTTCGCCAGCAGACCGGCCGCACCGTTGTCCGACTTGATGTTCAGGACCCGCTCGATGGAGAACTTCACGTCCTCGGCGGTCACGGGCTTGCCGTCGGAGAACTTCAGGCCGTCGCGGAGCGTGCAGCGGTAGCTCTCGCTCTCGGTGTCCGTGAAGGTGCAGCGGGACGCGGCCTCGGGCACGGGCTGGCCGCCACCGCGCGGGACGTGCATCAGCGTCTGCACGGTCTGCCGGAGGACGTTCCAGGCGCCCGTGTCGTACGCGTAGGCCGGGTCGAAGGGGGCAGGGGCGTCACTGTTGGCGACGAACTGGTCCGTGGTGCCCACGACAATGGCGTCGCCACCGTCGGACCCGCTGCCCGAAGTACCACAGGCGGCGAGTACGGGGGCGAGCAGGCCCACCAGGGCCGGCAGCACCAGTGTCTTGCGGTTCATCGTGGACGTTTCTCCCTCATCCCTCACTGGGATACAGCGGTGTACGGGACACTCCGCCGGGGCCGCCCGGTCGGGGCGGTGCGATCGGACCGGGATGGCGAGCGATCGGGTCTGTGCCCACGGCGACGTGACTGGCGTCCGGGGCACATCGGGGTGCGGCGAAGTTCTCGCGTCGAGATTAGTGGGAGAGCCACGAGTGCTGGACCGGCCGCGAGTTGGGCCGTCACCGCCCGGTGATCAGAAATGACGGCGCATCGACATTCATGCGGCCGGATGATTCGTACACCACTCCATCATTCCGGACACAAGGGCGTACGCGAAACACCACAGATCGGACCCGGACCGCATGAATCACGAATTCGGACGTCACTTCGAGTGACGAACGTCACGCCAGAACGGGGTTACAGAAAATACACGGTCAGATGCCCTGAGTTTCCATCGGAATTGAAGGACACACTCGGTGCGCGCCTTAGTTCATTCGGGTGATGAACGTGCGGAGGAAGGACAGGTCGACTTCCTCCAGCGAGCCCACGACCACACGACCGTCACCGGGGGCGATCGGGGCGACGGACGGGACGGCGACAACCATGCAGCCCGCGGCCTCGGCCGAGGCGACACCGGTGGCGGTGTCCTCGATGACGGCGCAGCGCGGCGGCTCGGCGCCCAGGCCGCGGGCGGCGAAGAGATACGGGTCCGGGTGCGGCTTGGTCCGCGCCACCTCGTCGCCCGCCACGGTGAGCGCGAAGCGGTCGCGGCCCAGGGAGGCCAGCACACGGTCGATGATGCGCCGGTGGGAGGCGGAGACCAGGGCCGTGGGAATGTTGTGCTCGGCGAGCTCGGCGAGCAGCCGCTCGGCGCCCGGCATCAGCGGCACACCGCGGACGATCCGGTCCTCGAAGCGTTCGTTCAGCAGCACGGTGAGCTCCGCGAGGCTGATGTCCGCGCCGGTCGCCTGGATGAGATAGCCGGCGCTGCGGGTCATCGGACCACCGACCACGACGTCCCGCCATGCCTCGTCCAGGTCGTGCCCGAGGTCGGCGAAGACCTCCACCTCGGCCTCCCACCAGAAGCCCTCGGTGTCCACCAGGGTGCCGTCCATGTCCAGGAAGACGGCCTGCAGGGCAGAACCGCCCGCGGTGCGGGACAAGGACGCGGGGACCGTGCTGGTCATCGGCACACCTCCGGGAGGGACGAGAAGGCCGGCCGCCCTCCCGGTGAGGGAGGACGACCGGCCTGCACTGGACCGACAAGTGTACGACTCCTGCGGCAGAAGTGCGTGGATTGCCTACCGTGTGTTTTGTAACCCCTGGGTTGTGGTCACCGAGCGTTGAAGTACTTCGCCTCGGGGTGGTGGATCACGATCGCGTCCGTGGACTGCTCGGGGTGGAGCTGGAACTCCTCGGAGAGCTTCACGCCGATCCGCTCGGGCTCGAGGAGCTCCGCGATCTTCGCCCGGTCCTCCAGATCCGGGCACGCTCCGTAACCGAGCGAGAAGCGTGCTCCCCGGTACCTGAGCGCGAACATGTCCTCGATGTCCGCCGGGTCCTCGCCGCCGAAGCCGAGCTCGCTGCGGACGCGGGCGTGCCAGTACTCGGCGAGGGCCTCTGCCAACTGGACGGACAGGCCGTGCAGTTCGAGGTAGTCGCGGTACGAGTCGGACTCGAAGAGCTTCGCCGTGGCATCGCCGATCCTCGAGCCCACGGTGACGACCTGGAGGCCGACCACGTCCGTCTCGCCGGACTCCTCCGGGCGGAAGAAGTCGGCCAGGCACAGGCGCCGCCCGCGGCGCTGGCGCGGGAAGGTGAAGCGGGTGCGCTCCGAGCCGTCCTCGTTCAGCAGGATCAGGTCGTCGCCCTTGGACACACAGGGGAAGTAGCCGTAGACGACGGCCGCCTCCAGCATGTTCTGCGTGTGCAGCTGGTCCAGCCAGCCGCGCAGCCGCGGGCGGCCCTCGGTCTCGACGAGCTCCTCGTAGGTCGGGCCGTCACCGGTGCGGGCCTGCTTGAGGCCCCACTGGCCCTTGAAGAGAGCGCCCTCGTCCAGCCAGGACGCGTACTCCTTGAGCTGGACGCCCTTGACGACGCGGGTGCCCCAGAAGGGCGGCTCGGGGACGCGGTTGTCGGTGGCCACGTCGGAGCGCACGGCGCCTTCGTCGGCCCGATCCTCCACGACGGCGGCCGTGGCCCGGACCCGGCGCTGCTTGAGCTCGGGGAGGGCGGCGCCGGGAACGCCGCGCTTGACCGCGATCAGGGCGTCCATCAGACGCAGGCCCTCGAACGCGTCGCGGGCGTAGCGGACCTCGCCCTCGTAGATCTCGTACAGGTCCTGCTCGACGTACGCACGCGTCAGCGCGGCCCCGCCGAGGATCACCGGGTACTCGGCCGCCAGCTTGCGCTGGTTCAGCTCCTCCAGGTTCTCCTTCATGATCACGGTGGACTTCACGAGGAGGCCGGACATGCCGATGACATCGGCCCGGTGCTCCTCGGCGGCCTCCAGGATCGCGGAGACGGGCTGCTTGATGCCCAGGTTGACCACGTTGTAGCCGTTGTTGGACAGGATGATGTCCACGAGGTTCTTGCCGATGTCGTGGACGTCGCCGCGGACGGTCGCGAGCACGATGGTGCCCTTGCCCTCCGCGTCCGACTTCTCCATGTGCGGCTCCAGATAGGCCACCGCGGACTTCATGACCTCGGCGGACTGCAGGACGAACGGCAGCTGCATCTGGCCGGAGCCGAACAGCTCACCGACGACCTTCATGCCGTCCAGCAGGGTGTCGTTGACGATGTCGAGGGCGGGGCGCTCCCCGAGGGCCTCGGCGAGATCGGCCTCCAGGCCGTTCTTCTCGCCGTCGATGATGCGGCGCTTGAGGCGCTCCTCCAGCGGCAGCGCGCGCAGTTCCTCGGCCTTGCCAGCCTTCATCGACCTGGTGTCGACGCCCTCGAACAGGGCCATCAGCTTCTGCAGCGGGTCGTAGCCCTCGCTGCGCCGGTCGTGGATCAGGTCGAGGGCCGTGGTGACCTGCTCCTCGTCGAAGCGGGCGATCGGCAGGATCTTGCTCGCGTGGACGATCGCCGAGTCCAGGCCCGCCTTCACGCACTCGTCGAGGAAGACCGAGTTGAGCAGGATCCGGGCGGCCGGGTTCAGGCCGAAGGAGATGTTCGACAGACCGAGGGTGGTCTGCACGTCCGGGTGGCGCCGCTTGAGCTCGCGGATCGCCTCGATCGTCGCGACGCCGTCCTTGCGGGACTCCTCCTGACCGGTGCAGATCGTGAAGGTGAGCGTGTCGATCAGGATGTCCGACTCGTTGATGCCCCAGTTCCCGGTGAGGTCCGCGATGAGCCGCTCGGCGATCTCGACCTTCTTCTCGGCGGTCCGGGCCTGGCCCTCCTCGTCGATGGTGAGCGCGATCAGGGCCGCGCCGTGCTCCTGCGCCAGCCGGGTGACCTTCGCGAACCGCGAGTCCGGGCCGTCGCCGTCCTCGTAGTTCACCGAGTTGATCACCGCCCGGCCGCCGAGCTTCTCCAGCCCGGCACGGATGACCTCCACCTCGGTGGAGTCCAGCACGATCGGGAGCGTGGAGGCGGTGGCGAAACGGCCGGCCAGCTCCTCCATGTCCGCGACACCGTTGCGCCCGACGTAGTCGACGCACAGGTCCAGCATGTGCGCGCCCTCGCGGATCTGGTCGCGCGCCATCTCCACGCAGTCGTCCCAGCGGCCGCCCAGCATCGCCTCACGGAACTTCTTCGACCCGTTGGCGTTCGTCCGCTCGCCGATGGCCAGGTACGAGGTGTCCTGCCGGAACGGGACCGTCTGGTAGAGGGAGGCGGCGCCGGGCTCGGGGCGCGGCCGGCGGGGGGTCGGGGCGAGGTCGCGGACCCGCTCGACGACCTGGCGCAGATGTTCCGGCGTCGTACCGCAGCAACCGCCGACCAGGGAGAGACCGTACTCGCGGACGAAGGTCTCCTGCGCGTCGGCGAGCTCGGGCGCGGTCAGCGGGTAGTGGGCGCCGTCCTTGCCGAGGACGGGCAGACCGGCGTTGGGCATGCAGGACAGCGGGACACGGGAGTGGCGGGCGAGGTAGCGCAGGTGCTCGCTCATCTCGGCCGGGCCGGTCGCACAGTTCAGACCGATCATGTCGATGCCCAGCGGCTCCAGCGCCGTGAGCGCCGCACCGATCTCCGAACCCAGCAGCATCGTGCCCGTGGTCTCGACGGTGACCGACACGATCAGCGGCAGGTCGGTGCCGGTGGCCTCCAGGGCCCGGCGGGCACCGAGCACGGCGGCCTTGGTCTGGAGGAGGTCCTGGGTGGTCTCGACGAGGAGCGCGTCGGCGCCGCCCGCGATCATCCCCTCCGCGTTCTGCTGGTACGCGTCGCGCAGCACGGTGTACGGGGCGTGGCCCAGCGTGGGCAGCTTCGTGCCCGGGCCCATCGAGCCCAGCACCCACCGCTGCTGCCCCGAGGAGACCGTGTACTCGTCGGCGGCCTCGCGGGCGATGCGGGCACCCGCCTCGGAGAGCTCGTACACCCGCTCGGCGATGTCGTACTCCCCCAGCGCCGCGAAGTTCGCCCCGAAGGTGTTCGTCTCGACGCAGTCCACGCCGACCTCGAAGTACGCGGAGTGGACCGAACGGACGATGTCGGGGCGCGTCACATTGAGGATCTCGTTGCAGCCCTCGAGGTCCTGGAAGTCGTCGAGGGTGGGGTCCTGCGCCTGGAGCATCGTGCCCATGGCACCGTCGGCCACCACCACACGGGTGGCCAGGGCCTCGCGGAGGGCGGCGGCTCGGGTCCTGCTGTCGGCGGAAATCCGGCTGTCGGCGGAAGGGGTCGGCAACGAGGCCATGGAAGTGCTCCCTGGGATGCGACGGCTGTCGGCTTTGCGGCTCCCCTGCGGGAGACGCACCCGGCCAGAGTAGCCGGGCGTTCCGGAGTGCGGTGTCCCGTCCCAGCCGGTGGACGGCATGCTGTCCCCGGCGACCGGGTGATGACTCGATGATGTCTCGATCCGCTCGGTCTTGACACACTGTCCTGGCGGTAACAGCAATTCGGCATGGGCAGATAATGTTCAGCATTGTCGAACCATGGTGAGAAGGGGCCAGGCGATGGCGAAGAACATCCAGTCGCTCGAACGGGCGGCGGCGATGCTGCGACTGCTCGCGGGCGGCGAGCGCCGGCTCGGGCTGTCCGACATCGCTACGTCACTGGACCTGGCCAAGGGAACGGCGCACGGCATTCTGCGCACGCTGCAGGCGGAGGGATTCGTCGAGCAGGACGCGGCGTCCGGCCGCTACCAGCTGGGGGCCGAGCTGCTGCGGCTCGGCAACAGCTATCTGGATGTCCACGAGTTGCGGGCCCGCGCGCTGGTCTGGACGGACGACCTGGCGCGTTCCAGCGGTGAGAGCGTGCACCTGGGGGTGCTGCACCAGCGCGGCGTGCTCATCGTCCACCACGTCTTCCGCCCCGACGACAGCCGGCAGGTGCTGGAGGTCGGCGCGATGCAGCCGCTGCACTCCACGGCTCTGGGCAAGGTGCTGTCGGCGTACGACCCGGTGGCACACAGTGAGGTCCTGGAGCTCGAGCGCGAGGCGTTCACCGCGCGGACCGTCTGCGACCTGAAGGGCTTCGAGGGTGTGCTCGACCTGACGCGGGCACGGGGCTGGGCCGACGACGTCGAGGAGACCTGGGAGGGCGTCGCCGCGGTGGCCGCGCCCATTCACGACCGGCGCCGGATGCCCGTCGGCGCGGTGGCGATCACGGGCGCGGTGGAGCGGGTCTGCGACGGCCAGGAGCTGCGCTCGGAACTGGTGGCGGCAGTACGGGACTGTGCGCGCGCGGTCTCCCGCGACCTGGGCGCCGGGCGGTTCTGAGCGCTCGGGCGGTTCTGGGCGCCGGGCGGTTCTGAACCGCACCCCATGGCGTCACCGCGCCCCGTACGCCCCTGCCCGGGGCGGCCCGGCAACCGCCCCCTGCGCCCGTACCCGGGCGGTTCCGGCACCGCGCCGCAGGTCCGCGCGGGGTGGTGCCGAACCCGTGCCCGCACCTACGGCCGGCGGCCACACGGCTGACCTGCGCCGACGGGCCGCCGACCCCGTCACGCCAGGCGATTCCAGCCGTTCGGGCGCATCATCGATAACGATCGGGTTATCGGCCACACAACCCTTGACGTCGTGTGAACCAGGGGGCAAAACTGCCGTCCATCGGTCGGCATTGTCGAACACCTAACGGCGATAAGCGCTAGAGTGTGGCAACGCCAAGGGCCGGTATCGCTCTCATCCCCCGAGGGCGCGAACCACGGAGGGACCCGTCGGTTCGCCTTCCCCTGGACGAAGGACAAAGGAGTCGCGGGTGTCCAGCTCCGACATCTTCATCGGCGAGATCATTGGTACCGCCGTACTCATCCTGCTCGGCGCCGGCGTTGTCGCCGCTGTCGTGCTCAAGCGCTCCAAGGCGCAGAACGCCGGCTGGGTCGCCATCGCCTTCGGGTGGGGCTTCGCGGTCATGACGGCGGTCTACATATCGGGCCCCTTGTCCGGTGCGCACCTGAACCCGGCAGTCACGCTCGGTATCGCGATCACGAGCGGGGACTGGAGCAACGTCCCCGTCTACTTCGCGGGCCAGTTGCTCGGCGCCATGCTCGGTGCCTTCCTGGCCTGGGTCGCCTACTACGGCCAGTTCAAGGCCCACCTCACCGACCCGGAGATCATCGCCGCGCCGCCCCACGAGGAGGGCATGGTCACCGAGCGGGCCGCTCCGAAGGCCGGTCCGGTGCTCGGCATCTTCTCCACCGGCCCCGAGGTCCGGGTCGTCTGGCAGAACCTCGCCACCGAGATCATCGGCACGGTCGTGCTCGTCCTGGCCGTACTCACCATGGGCCTGAACGACAGCGGCAAGGGCCTCGGCACGCTCGGCGGACTCATCGTCGCCTTCGTCGTCGTCAGCATCGGCTTCTCGCTCGGCGGTCCGACCGGTTACGCCATCAACCCGGCCCGTGACCTGGGGCCGCGCATCGTGCACGCCCTGCTCCCGATGCCGAACAAGGGCGGCTCCGACTGGGGGTACGCCTGGATCCCCGTCGTGGGACCGCTGATCGGTGGCGCCCTCGCCGCGGGTATCTACCAGATCGCGTTCGCGTGAGCCGTACGTCCTTCCCTCAGACTTTCAGGAGCACACCGTGACCGACGCACACACCGCCGGCCCGTTCATCGCGGCCATCGACCAGGGCACCACCTCCTCCCGCTGCATCGTCTTCGACAAGGACGGCCGGATCGTCTCGGTCGACCAGAAGGAGCACGAGCAGATCTTCCCGAAGCCGGGCTGGGTGGAGCACAACGCCGCAGAGATCTGGACCAACGTCCAGGAAGTCGTCGCCGGCGCCCTTGAGAAGGGCGGCATCACCGCCGCCGACGTCAAGGCCATCGGCATCACCAACCAGCGCGAGACCACGCTGCTCTGGGACAAGAACACCGGTGAGCCCGTCCACAACGCCATCGTCTGGCAGGACACCCGCACCGACGCCCTCTGCAAGGATCTCGGCCGCAACGTCGGCCAGGACCGCTTCCGCCGCGAGACCGGTCTGCCGCTCGCGAGCTACTTCTCCGGCCCCAAGGTCCGCTGGCTGCTGGACAACGTCGAGGGCCTGCGCGAGCGTGCCGAGCGCGGCGAGATCCTCTTCGGCACCATGGACTCCTGGGTCATCTGGAACCTCACCGGCGGAGTCGACGGCGGACACCACGTCACCGACGTCACCAACGCTTCCCGGACCATGCTGATGAACCTCCACACCATGGAGTGGGACGAGAAGATCGCCCAGTCCATGGAGGTCCCCATGGCCGTGCTGCCGGAGATCCGCTCCTCCGCCGAGGTGTACGGCCACGTCAAGGGCGGCGTCCTGGACGGCATCCCGGTCGCCTCCGCGCTCGGCGACCAGCAGGCCGCCCTGTTCGGCCAGACGTGCTTCGCCGAGGGCGAGGCGAAGTCGACGTACGGCACCGGCACGTTCCTGCTTCTGAACACCGGCAACAAGATCATCAACTCTTACTCCGGGCTGATCACCACCGTCGGCTACAAGATCGGCGACCAGGAGCCGGTCTATTCGCTGGAGGGCTCCATCGCCGTCACCGGCGCGCTCGTCCAGTGGATGCGCGACCAGATGGGCCTGATCAACTCCGCCGCCGAGATCGAGACCCTCGCGTCGAGCGTCGAGGACAACGGCGGTGCCTACTTCGTCCCGGCCTTCTCCGGCCTCTTCGCCCCGTACTGGCGCTCCGACGCCCGCGGTGTGATCGCCGGACTCACCCGGTACGTCACCAAGGCGCACATCGCCCGCGCCGTTCTCGAGGCCACCGCCTGGCAGACCCGCGAGATCACCGACGCCATGACCAAGGACTCGGGCGTCGAGCTGACCGCGCTCAAGGTCGACGGCGGGATGACCTCCAACAACCTGCTGATGCAGACCCTCGCGGATGTCCTGGACGCCCCCGTGGTGCGTCCGATGGTCGCCGAGACGACCTGCCTCGGCGCCGCCTACGCCGCCGGCCTGGCCGTCGGCTTCTGGCCGGACACCGACGCCCTCCGCGCCAACTGGCGCCGGGCCGCCGAGTGGACACCCCGTATGGACGCGGCCGAGCGCGACCGCGAGTACAAGCAGTGGCTCAAGGCCGTCGAACGGACCATGGGCTGGATCGAGCACGACGAGAGCTGACGAGGAGCCATCGATCATGACCACCCTGCAGAGCGTCCCCGCCCTGGGGACGCACCCGGCCTCCGGTTCCCTGCCGAGCCGCGCCGAGACCCGGGAGCAGCTTGCCAAGGCGACGTACGACCTCCTGGTGATCGGCGGCGGCATCCTGGGCATCTCCACCGCCTGGCATGCCGCGCAGGCCGGGCTGCGGGTGGCGCTGGTGGACGCCGGCGACTTCGCCGGCGCCACCTCCTCCGCCTCCTCCAAGCTGCTCCACGGCGGTCTGCGCTATCTGCAGACCGGCGCGGTGAAGCTGGTCGCGGAGAACCACTTCGAGCGGCGCGCGGTCTCCCGCGAGGTGGCCCCGCACCTGTCCAACCCGCTCACCTTCTACCTGCCGGTCTACAAGGGCGGCCCGCACGGCGCCGCCAAGCTCGGCGCGGGCGTCTTCGCCTACTCGGCGCTGTCGGCGTTCGGTGACGGCGTCGGCCACGTCATATCCCCGGCCAAGGCGCAGCGCGACGTTCCCGAGCTGCGTACGGAGAACCTCAGGGCCGTCGCCGTCTACGGCGACGACCAGATGAACGACGCCCGGATGGCGCTGATGACGGTCCGCGCGGCCGTCGACGCGGGCGCGGTCGTCCTCAACCACGCCGAGGTCACCGGGCTGCGCTTCACCCGGGGCCGGGTCACGGGCGCCGAGCTCAAGGACCGTACGGACGGCACCGAGTTCGGCGTCACCGCCCGCCTCGTGCTGAACGCGACCGGCCCGTGGGTGGACCACCTGCGGAAGATGGAGGACCCGAACGCGGCGCCCTCCATCCGCCTCTCCAAGGGCGCGCACCTGGTGCTGAAGCGCACCTCCCCGTGGAAGGCTGCCCTGGCCACCCCGATCGACAAGTACCGCATCACCTTCGCCCTCCCCTGGGAGGACATGCTGCTGCTCGGTACGACCGACGAGGCGTACGAGGGCGACCCGGCCGACGTCTCGGTCGACGAGAAGGACATCGCCCAGATCCTCGACGAGGCCGCGTTCTCCATCCGCGACCAGCAGCTGTCCCGCGATCTGATCACGTACTCCTTCGCCGGTCTGCGGGTGCTGCCGGGCGGGCCCGGCGACACCTCGAAGGCCAAGCGCGAGACGGTCGTCACCGAGGGCCGCGGCGGCATGCTGTCGGTGGCCGGCGGCAAGTGGACGACCTTCCGCCACATCGGCCGCACGGTGCTGAACAAGCTGACCGAGCTGCCGGGCCGACCGCTCGCCGACGACATGGAGCCGGTCGCGCACCTGCCGAGGAAGCTCCCGCTGCCGGGCATCGCCAACCCGCGCGCAGTCGCCCACCGTCTGCTGGTGGACTCCCCGGCGCCCGGCCCGCGCATGGCCGCCGACACCGCGCGCCACCTGGCCACGCACTACGGCTCGCTGTCCTTCGGCATCGCGCGCCTGGCCAACGACAACCCGGAGCTGGCCGAGCGCATCCACCCGGACGCCCCGGAGATCTGGGCGCAGGTGGTGTACGCCCGGGACCACGAGTGGGCCGAGACGGCGGACGACGTGCTGCGCCGCCGTACGACGCTGACGATCCGGGGCCTGGCGACGAACGAGATCCGTGGCAAGGTCGAGGGCCTGCTGGGCGAGAAGGCCTGACGGCAGGGCGTTCTTCCGTCGACGAGGGCGGCTCCTTGGGGAGCCGCCCTCATTGTACGCTCAGACATCGGATGACTCGAGGAACGAGTGCGAGGGGGACGTCATGGCTGTCACGGACGAGGCCATCGAGAAGATCAAGGGAATGATCGTCTCGGGTGCGTTGCGGCCCGGTGACCGGCTCCCCAAGGAGAGCGAACTCGCCGCCGAGCTGGGCCTGTCCCGGAATTCGCTGCGCGAGGCGGTGCGCGCGCTGTCCCTGATCCGGATCCTCGACGTACGGCAGGGCGACGGCACGTACGTCACCAGCCTGGACCCGCAGCTGCTGCTGGAGGCGCTGAGCTTCGTCGTGGACTTCCACCGGGACGACACGGTCCTGGAGTTCCTGGCCGTACGCCGCATCCTGGAGCCCGCGGCGACGGCGATGGCCGCGTCCCGGATCAGCGAGGCCGAGCTGGACGCGCTGAGCTCCCAGCTGGACGCGCTGGGCCCGGCGCCCTCGGTGGAGGAACTGGTCGCCGCGGACCTGGAGTTCCACCGGGGCATCGTCCAGACATCCGGCAACTCGGTGCTCTGCTCCCTGCTCGACGGGCTGTCGGGGCCGACCACGCGGGCCCGCGTGTGGCGCGGCCTCACCCAGGAGGACGCGGTCAGCCGCACGCTCCACGAGCACCGGGCGATCCTGGCGGCGCTCCGGGACCGTGACGCCGAGGCGGCGCGCTCGTGGGCGACGGTGCACATCGCAAGCGTGGAGCAGTGGCTCCGGTCGACGCTCTGACGCGGCGGGCCCGTACGGTGCAGCCGTCCGGGCCCGCCGCGGACGCTAGTCCTGCTTCTCGCCGCTCGCGAACCGCGAGATCACCAGCGCCACGATGATGATCGCGCCGTTCAGGAACTGGTTCCACAGCGCCGGCACCCCGCCCAGCGTCATCACGTTGACGACCAGCTGGAGCGTCAGCACGCCGGTCAGCGCGCCGAAGAGCGTGCCGCGGCCCCCCTTGAGGCTGATGCCGCCGATCACGGCCGCCGCGAAGACCTGGAAGATCCAGCCGTTGCCCTGGGTGGCTGCCACCGATCCGTAGTGGCCGGTGTAGAGGATGCCCGCGAACGCCGCCAGCAGTCCGCCGATCGCGAGAACGATCCAGGTGATGCGGTCGACGCGGATGCCGGCGGCCCGGGCCGCCTCCGGGTTCCCGCCGATCGCGTACAGCGCACGCCCGTGGCGCAGATACGCCAGCACCGCGCCGCCGATCGCGAAGAGCGCCAGACAGATCCAGACAGCGGCGGGCGCGCCCAGCCAGTCGGTCTTGCCGAGGTAGCGGAAGGACTCCGGCACATCGGTGATCGACTTGCCCTCGGTGATGCCGATGTGGAGTCCCCGCAGCATGGTCAGCATGCCGAGCGTGGCGATGAAGCCGTTGACGCGCAGCTTCAGCATCAGGAAACCGTTGACCGCGCCGATGGCGAGTCCGGCCAGCAGGCAGACCGGAATGGCCGTCCAGACCGGGAGGAGTTCGAGGCCGGCGAAGCGGCCGCCCTCGGCCGGCAGGATCAGCCACATGGCGACGACCGGGGCGATGCCGATCGTCGACTCCAGCGAGAGGTCCATCCGGCCGCAGATGAGGATGAGCGCCTGGCCCAGCACCAGCAGGCTCAGCTCGGACGACTGCTGGACGACGCTGATGAGGTTGTTGGAGGTGAGGAAGACCGGCGAGACGATGAAGCCGATCACCATCAGCACCAGGATCACCGGCACGAGCGAGAAGTCGCTCCACCGGATGAGCCGCAGCCGGTTCAGCGGCCTGTCGGCCGTGAGGTCGTCGGCCGTCACAGGCCGTATCGTGTCGGTCATTCCCGCTCCTCCCCCATGGCCCCCACGCCTTCCATGGCTGCCACCAGTTCCCGGTCGGTCCACCCGGTCCCGAAGCGCGCGACGACCCGTCCGTGGAAGAGGGCGAGCACCCGGTCGCACACCCGCAGATCGTCCAGCTCGTCCGAGATGATGACGGCCGCGCCGCCTTCGTCGGCCACCCTGCGGACCACGCCGAGCAGCGCGTCCTTGGACTTGACGTCGACTCCGGCGGTGGGCCGGACGGCGACCAGCGCGCTCGGCCTGCGGGCCAGGGCGCGGGCGACCACGACCTTCTGCTGGTTGCCTCCCGAGAGCCCGGAGACCTTCGCTTGCGGCCCCTGGGTCTTGATGTCGAGTGATCTGATCATGGACTGAGCGAATTCCCTTGTACGAGACGGCAGTACGGTCCCCCACGGGCCGAGCTGGTCGGCGACGGTCAGCGTGGCGTTCTCGGCGACGCTGCGGTCGGGGACGAGCCCCTGGATGTGCCGGTCCTCGGGGATGTAGCCGATCCCGGCGTCGAGTGCGTGCGGCACGCTGCCCGGCCGGACGGTCGTGCCGCGTACGGTGATCCGACCCGCGGTCGCCCTGCGCAGCCCGGCCAGGGTCTCGCCGAGTGCCGTGTTGCCGCTGGCGGCGGCGCCCGCGAGCCCGAGCACCTCGCCCGCCCGCACCTCCAGGTCGAGCGGCTCGAACTGGCCGTCCAGCGCGAGCCCTTCGGTGCGCAGGACCGGTTCGGCGTCCTGTGCGGTGCTCGCCGGGGCGTGCCGGCCGGAGGCGCCGACGCTCGCCTCGCCCGTCATGGCGGCGACCAGATCGTCCTTGGCGAGTTCGGCGACGGGCGCGGACAGGACGTGGCGGGCGTCGCGGTAGACGGTGACGGCGGTGCACAGTTCGTACACCTCCTGCAGATGATGGGAGATGAAGAGGAACGCCACTCCCTGGCCCTGCAGTTCGCGGAGCTTCGCGAACAGCCGCCGGATGCCGCGGGCGTCGAGCTGCGCGGTCGGCTCGTCGAGGATGATCAGCCGGGCGCCGAAGGACAGCGCCCGCGCGATCTCGACGAACTGCCGCTGCTCGACGGCGAGATCCTTCACGCGTGCGGTGGGGTCGACGTTCACCCCGTACTCGGCGAGCAGCTCCGCCGCCCGCTGCCGGAGCCTGCGCCAGCTGATCGTGCGGCGGCCGGCCTCGAAGCGGCCCAGGAAGAGGTTCTCGGCCACGGTGAGATCGGGGACCACCATGGACTTCTGGTAGACGCAGGCGACCTTGGACTGCCAGGCCGCCGTGTCGCCGAAGGCCGGGGCCGGCTCCCCGCCGAAGGCGACCGTGCCCGCGTCGGGCCGGTGCAGTCCGGTGAGGACGCTGACGAGCGTGGACTTTCCGGCGCCGTTGCGCCCGACGAGCGCGTGGGACTCGCCGGGCGCGACGGTGAGCCGGACGCCGTCGAGCGCGACGGTCGGACCGAAGCGCTTGACGATGCCTTCCGCGTGCACTGCTGGCATGACCATCTGCTACTTCTCCAGCTGGTTGGCCCACAGCTTGGGGTCGTCCACGTTCTCCTTGGTCACGAGCGGCGCCGGGAGCTGGTCCTCGAAGCCGTTCGGGATCTTGATGATGGTGGAGCCGTGATCGGTCGCGCCCTCCTTGAAGGTCTTCCCCTCCAGGGCAGCCTTGGCGTAGAACAGCGCGTACTCGGCGTAGAGGTCGGCGGGCTGGGAGACCGTCGCGTCGATCTTGCCCTCCCGGATGGCTGCCAGTTCCTCCGGGATGCCGTCGTTGGAGATGATCGTGATGTGACCGGGCGTCCCCGGCGCCTTGAGCAGCTTCTTCTGCTCCAGGAGGGCGAGAGTGGGCTGCAGGAAGACACCGCCGGCCTGCATGTAGATGCCGTTGATGTCGGGGTGCGCGGCGAGGGTGGACTGGAGCTTGGCCGACGCGACGTCGCCCTTCCAGTCCGTGGCCAGCTCGAAGACCCGGATACCGGGGAAGTGCTTGTCCATGCAGGACTTGAACGCCTCGGAGCGGTCCCGCCCGTTGATGGACGACAGGTCGCCCTGGAACTCGACGACCTTGCCCTTGCCCTTCAGCTGCTCGCCTAGGTACTGGCAGGCCTGCTCGCCGTACGCGCGGTTGTCGGCCCGTACGACCATGTAGACGCTGCCCTTGTCGGGGCGGGTGTCGACGGAGACGACCGGGATGTCCTTCTCCTCCAGGGTCTGCAGGGTCTCGGCTATCGCGCCCGTGTCCTGCGGGGCCATGACGACGGCCCTGGCACCCTGGTCGGTGAAGACCTGGACATTGGAGACGAGCTTTCCGATGTCGTTCTGGGAGTTGGTCAGCGAGAGCGCGTCGACCTCGCCGTCCTTGACGCCCTTCTCGATGTATTGCTGGTACGAGTTCCAGAAGTCGCTGTCGCTGCGCGGCAGATCGATGCCCACCTTGCCCGCGGAGCCTGACCCGCCGCTCTGGTCGCGGTTGCAGCCCGCGAGGGCCGTCACGGCCAGAAGTACGGCGCAGGCTGCGGCACTTGTCGTACGCACTCTCATGGTCCTGTCCTTCTACGGTTGTCGGCTCAGGTGGCGGGGCGCAGGCGCAGTCCCTGCATTCCGCCGTCGACCGCGAGTGCCGTACCCGTGACGGCCGCCGCGGCGGGACTGGCGAGATAGACGACGGCGGCCGCGACCTCGTCGGCGGCGACCAGTCGTCCGGTGGGCTGACGGGCTTCGAGTGCGGCCCGTTCGGCCGCGGGGTCGGCGGCCTCGTCCAGGAGCCGGCCGATCCAGGGGGTGTCGGCCGTGCCGGGGTTGACGCAGTTGACGCGGATGCCCTCGCGCACGTGGTCGGCGGCCATGGCGAGGGTGAGGGAGAGGACGGCTCCCTTGGAGGCGCTGTAAAGGACGCGCTGGGGCAGTCCTGCGGTGGCGGCGATCGAACACGTGTGGGTGAGGGAGACATGGCCGGGGCGCTCGATGGCGGCCGCCCGGAGATGGGGCAGGGCGTGCCGCGCGGTGCGGACCATGCCGAGGACGTTGATGTCGAGGACGCGGCGCCATTCGTCGTCGGTGTTGTCGGCGACGGTGCCGACGGCGCCGACGCCTGCGTTGGAGACGACCGTGTGGAGACCGCCGAACTCGTGGGCGACGGCTTCGACGGCCGTACGGACCGCATCGTCGTCGGTGACATCGGCCTTGAGGGCGAGAGTGCCCTCGGGCGCACCCGCAGGGTCGCGGTCGAGCACGGCGACGCGGGCGCCGCGCGCGAGGAGCAGCGTGGCGACGGCGGCCCCGATGCCGGAGGCCCCGCCGGTCACCAGGGCGGACAGCCCCTCGAAGTCCCGGGCTCCGAAGTCCCGTACGGCAGTCACTGGTCGGCCTCCTCGTCGGCGGCGGTGCGGCGGGCCTGCCAGACGGGCCCTTCGGGGTAGCGGTGGGCGGCGAGCGACTCGGGGTGCATCCGGGCGGAGAAGCCGGGAGCGCTCGGTGCGACGTAGTGGCCGTTCTCGACGACGGCCGGGGCGGTGAAGTGCTCGTGGAGGTGGTCGACGTACTCGATGACCCGGTCCTCCTTGCTGCGGGAGACGGCGACGTAGTCGAACATCGCGAGGTGCTGCACCAGTTCGCACAGTCCTACCCCGCCCGCGTGGGGGCAGACAGGGACGCCGTACTTGGCGGCGAGCAGCAGGATCGCGAGGTTCTCGTTGACGCCGGCGACGCGGGCCGCGTCGATCTGGACGAAGTCGACGGCTCCGGCCTGGAGCAGTTGCTTGAAGACGACCCGGTTGGCGACGTGCTCGCCGGTGGCGACCTTGACGGGCTGCCCGGCGCGTACGGCCGCGTGGCCGAGGACGTCGTCGGGGCTGGTGGGTTCCTCGATCCAGTGCGGCTCGTACGGAGCCAGGGCCTCCATCCAGCGCAGCGCGTCGGCGACGTCCCAGCGCTGGTTGGCGTCGATCGCGATGCGCACGGCAGGGCCCACCGCCGCGCGTGCGAGCTTCAGCCGCCGTACGTCGTCGTCGATGTCGGCGCCGACCTTCAGCTTGATCTGGCCGAATCCGTCGGCGACGGCCTGTTCGGCGAGCGTGACCAGCTTCGTGTCGGAGTAGCCGAGCCAGCCGGGCGAGGTCGTGTACGCGGGATAGCCCTCGGAACGCAGCCGTTCGGCCCGCGCGGCCCGGCCGGGCTCGGCGGCGCGCAGGATCGCGAGCGCTTCGTCCCTGGTGAGTGCGTCGGTGAGATAGCGGAAGTCGACGAGGGACACGAGCTCCTCGGGAGTCATCCCGGCGAGGAACTCCCACACGGGCTGCCCGGCCCGGGTCGCCGCGAGGTCCCAGGCGGCGTTGATCACCGCCCCGGCCGCCATGTGCATCACCCCCTTCTCGGGGCCGAGCCAGCGCAGCTGAGAGTCATGGGTGAGTTCGCGGTGGAGTGCGGCGAGGGCGGCGGCCGTGACCGGGGCCGGGCGCCCGACGACGTAGGGGCGCAGCGCCTCGATGGCGGCGGCGATGACATCGTTGCCGCGTCCGATGGTGAAGCAGAAGCCGTGGCCTTCGTCACCCGCGTCGGTGCGGATGACCACATAGGCCGCCGAGTAGTCGGGGTCGGGATTCATGGCGTCGGAGCCGTCGAGCTGTTCCGAGGTGGGGAAGCGGACGTCGTGGACCTCGAACCCGGTGACGGTCTGACTCATGCACGCCCCTCGTTGGAACATCGGACCTCTTCGGTCATCCGATGTATAGCGCTGCCACGTCCGCAGAGTCCAGGGGCGGGACGGAAGAAATCCGGTGACAGCTCGGATGAATGTCGGTGCGAATCCGGTATTCCCCTGACCTATGCCCCTGCCGTATCGAACTTCACCCGGCCGTGCGCAGAGGCTCGGGCGGGCCCTCGTGAAGCCTTAAGGTTGGTCCGTACGCAAGAAAACGCCGAAAGGAGGCACTGGGTGATCGAGCTCGAGGGGGTTCCCGAGCTGATCGACCCGGTCATGGTGGCCGCGTTCGAGGGCTGGAACGACGCCGGCGACGCCGCCTCCACCGCGGTCGCACACCTGGACCGGGAATGGAAGGGCGAGGTGTTCGCGGCGCTCGACGCCGAGGACTACTACGACTTCCAGGTCAACCGGCCCACGGTGTGGCTGGACGGCGGGGTACGGAAGATCACCTGGCCCACCACCCGGCTCTCCGTGGTCAGGGTCGGCGGCGAGAAGCCCCGCGACCTGGTGCTGGTCCGCGGAATCGAGCCGTCCATGCGCTGGCGCTCGTTCTGCAACGAGCTGCTCGGCTTCGCCCATGAACTGGGCGTCGAGATGGTGGTGATCCTGGGCGCACTCCTGGGCGACACCCCGCACACGCGTCCGGTACCGGTCAGCGGGGTCACGTCGGACCCGGACCTGGCCAGGTCGATGGACCTGGAGGAGACGCGGTACGAGGGCCCGACGGGCATCGTGGGCATCCTCCAGGAGGCCTGCACGCACGCCGGGGTGCCGGCCGTGTCGCTGTGGGCGGCAGTGCCCCACTACGTCTCGCAGCCGCCGAACCCCAAGGCGACGCTGGCCCTGCTGAACCGGCTGGAGGATCTCATCGACCTCCGGATCCCGCTCGGTGAACTGCCGGAGGACGCACGGGCCTGGCAGCTCGGTGTCGACCAACTGGCCTCCGAGGACAGCGAAGTGGCCGAGTACGTGCAGACGCTGGAGGAGGCGCGGGACACCGCCGAGCTTCCGGAGGCGTCCGGCGAGGCCATCGCGCGCGAGTTCGAGCGCTATCTGCGGCGCCGGGACGGCGGTCCGGGCCCCGGCCAGGCGCCGGGCGGGCACGCGACGGAGAGCGGCGACGCGGGCACGTACCTGCGCGACACGGCGACCGGAGGCCGTACGAAGCCGGCCAAGCCGCCCAAGCCGGAACGCGAGGACGAGAGCGAGGCCGAGGGCGACGCGGGTTCGGACTCGGGCCCGGGCTCCACGGACACGTCCGGGGACTGAGCGAGCAGCGACAGCGGGGTGGTGCCGGACCGGCACCGCCCCGCTCCCGCATCGGGTCCTGCGAGCTGTCAGCCGCAGCGGAAGCGTGCCGCCGCCCAGTCGCCGTGGTCACCGGTCTTGGAGCCGTTGGTGTCGGTGATCCGCAGACGGACGTGGCGTGCGCCGGTCACGTCGACCTCCGCCGGCACGGTCGCCGACGCGCCGCTGAGCTTCGGCGAGGTCCACAGCACCTTGCCGTCCGCCTCGACCGAGAAGGCCACTTCGCCGTAGCCGTTGATCTCGTCGTCGATGCCGACGCCGGCCGTGAACGCGGTGCAGCGGCCGCCGAGGTAGACCTCGATGTCGGAGTCGGCGTGCGCTCCGATCCCCTTCTCGTAGGTCGTTCCGGCGAGCGTGAGCGTGTGTCCGTCGCTCGCGCCCGACTCGCCGTTGCTGCGATCCCGTTCGGGCGGGCCCCAGCCGTTCGTGGACGTGAGCCACACCAGATCGCTCGCCCAGGCGTCGGCGGCCGGCGGCTCCGGCATCACCCCGACGGCGAACCGCTGTACGGCGGTACGGTCCTGGCCCGCTGCCGCGTACCGAACGGTCGCGGTGAGTGTCGCCTCGCCCGGCTCGGCGTCCTTCGCGGGGGTGACGTCGACCTCCACACGCCGCGTCGTGCCCGCCGGAACACGGTCCACCGTCGCCGCGGGCGTCACCTGCCAGCCCGCAGGGGCCGCCGGCGAGACGGAGACCCCGGTGGCGTCGCGGCTGCCCGCCGTGACGTCGACCGCGATCTTTCCGGGCGCCCCGGCACCGAGCTCCTGCCCCGCGGGCACGGCGACCACCGCGGCCGCGCCCGGCACCGCGCCGCCGACCGCCGCGGTGTCCTCCAGCTCCAGGACGAAGGCCCGGTCGGTCCGCAGGGCGCGGGTCTTGACCTTGACCACACCGCCGCGGTCGTCGCGGTCGTGGCGGTCGTGGAACCAGCCCCGCGCCGCCGCTTCGTACGCCGCCTTCGAGGTGAGCCGGGGCAGCGTGCGGTCATCGAGCTCGACCGCGCTCGGCGCGTCGCCGGTGTGCACGGTGAACTGGTACGGCCTGGCTGTCTGCTTGCCGGTGAAGGAGCCCTTGCTCGCGCCGATGCGTACGGTCACATCGCCCGCACCGCGCTGCGGCGCCTCGACGTCGGCGCGCTGGGTGGCGTACTTGCCGGCGCGGTGCTCGCGCGTCACCCCGTCGTCCTCGTACAGCGTGAAGGAGGACCTGCCCTGCGGGTAGATGTCCCAGGCCAGCGGGGAGTCCGCGGTGCGGTCGGCGTACGAGCGGATGCCGCCCGGCCACATGGGCACCGTGGCACCGGCGCGGACGAACAGCGGGAGCGTGTCGAGCGGGGCGCTGTAGTTGTCGACGGTGACCGGGCCCTCGTGGGTCCGCCCGCTCCAGTAGTCGATCCAGGTGCCCTTCGGCAGATAGATGCCGTCGCGCTTCGTCGCGTCCTGGTGGACGGGCGCGACGAGGAAGTCCTCCCCGCTCAGGAACTCGTACTTGGCCGCGTCCGTCGCGGCCTCGGCGTCGTCGGGGTACTCGAGCACGAGCGGGCGGGCGAGCCCGACGCCGGTCTTCGTGGCCTCGTGCGCGTGCGTGTAGATGTAGGGCAGCAGTGCCTCGTGCAGCTTGAGGTAGCCGCGGTTGATGGACGTGTAGGGCTCGCCGTACCGGAAAGGCTGCTTGTCGCTGGCGGCCCAGCCGTCCATCGTCATCGTGACCGGCAGGAACATCTTCCACTGCAGATCGCGGGTGTACGTCTTGGGGCTGCCGCCGAAGATGCCGTCCACGTCGCCCGTCGTGTATGCGAGGCCGGACATGGAGGCGCCCGCGTAGGTCGGGATCTGCCAGCGGATGTACTCCCAGGTGCCGGCCTGGTCGCCGGACCACTGGACGCCGCAGCGCTGCGCGCCGGACCAGCTCTCGGGCGCCCAGGTGAAGCCGCGGGCGGTGCTGTTCGCCTCGATACCGGCGTACGCGTCCTTGCAGCCGTCGAGGGCGAACTTGTAGCCCGCGCCGACCCAGGCGACGTCGAGCTTGGCGACCCGCTGGCCGGCCTTGACCTGGTCGGCGAGCTTGTCGAGACCGTCCTCGGTCCACAGACCGAGCTGCATCCTGCGCTGCTGGAGGCCATGGGCGGTCTCGCCGAGGTTCTCGTAGCCGCAGCCGTAGCCGTCGTTGACGAGCATCCAGCCGTTGGGCATGTCGTTCTCGACATAGCCGTCGGCGACCTCGAGCGCGTCGAGGGTGTGCCTCTCGCCGCGGTTGGCGTTGTGCAGGTAGCAGTCGGCGTCGCCGATCTCCAGCCCGTAGACGGGCGGCATGAAGGGCTTGCCGGTGAGCTTCGTGTACTGCCCGATGACGTCCTTGGCGCCGGGCCCCGCGAAGTAGTAGGCGTCGAAGCGCTGTTCCTGGGCCGTGGTGGTGACGGGCTCGCCGAAGACGTACGTGTTGGGTGCGTACGTGTTGCGGTAGACGCCGTAGCCGGCCGAGGAGAGGTAGAACGGGACGGAGTTGGGGTGGCCGCCGTCGTTCCAGTTGTAGTCGACGCCGACCTCGACCGTCTTGCCGCGGTGGGAGGTGTTGCCACGGCCGTTCTGCATGCCGGCGCCGTAGAACTGCTCGTCGCCGCCGCGCGCGAGTGTCTGGGTCATGCGGTCCTGAGTCCACGTCAGGCCCTGCGTCTCGGCCCAGAGCCGCCTGCCGTCGGCCCGGTACAGGGCGAAGCGCAGCGGTGACTTGTAGGCGTGCAGGGTCACCTTCGACGTGCTGAGCTCGTAGCGGTCGCCCTTGTCCCTCCAGCGCATGGCGGGCGGACTGCCCTGCGGGAGGACGATGTCGGCGCCCGTCGGGTCGCTGAAGTCGCCGTCGGGGGCGAGTTCGATGCGGAAGGTCTCCTGGGAGACGAAGCTGACGCGGGCCACGGCCTGCCCGGCGGTGAGGCGGTGGACGGGTCCGTCGGCGGTGAAGCCGGTGACCTCCCCGACGGTGGTGGGGGACGGTTCGGCCTGGGCGCTTCCCGGTCCCGCGAGCACCGCGAGGAGACCGAGCAGGGCTCCGGCCACCGCCGATCTGACGCGCCTGATGCGTTTTGGTGATTGCATGATGCGTAATTAGCGCAGAAACAAGCATGAGGCCATGGACAAAACGGAACCGCCCCCGGACTCCGGAGAGAAGTCCAGGGGCGGCGAGCAGGTACGTGCCGACGACGTGCGGATTTACAGAGCGACGCCCAGCAGCGCGTCCACAGCACGGGACACGAGACCGGGCGCGCTCTCGTCCGTACCGCCTTCGGTGCGCTGGAGTTCGGCCCAGCGGTCGACGGCGGCGAGCGCGGCGGGGGCGTCCAGGTCGTTGGCCAGGGCCTCGCGGATCTCCTCGACGAGCGCGTCGGCGGACGGCCCGTCGGGCCGCGACACGGCGGCACGCCAGCGGCCGAGGCGGGCCTCGGCGTCCCGCAGGACCTGGTCGGTCCACTCCCAGTCGGCGCGGTAGTGGTGGGAGAGCAGCGCGAGCCGGATGGCGGCGGGGTCGACGCCCTCGCGGCGCAGCGTGGAGACGAAGACCAGATTGCCCTTGGACTTCGACATCTTCTCGCCGTGCAGCGCGACCATGCCGGCGTGCACGTACGCCTTGGCGAACGGGTGCTCGCCGGTGAGGACCTGGGCGTGCGAGGCGCCCATCTCGTGGTGCGGGAAGGCCAGATCGGAGCCGCCGCCCTGCACGTCGAAGCCCATGCCGAGGTGGTCGAGGGCGATCGCGACGCACTCGATGTGCCAGCCGGGCCGGCCGCGGCCGAGGCTGCCGCCGTCCCAACTGGGCTCGCCGTCGCGGGCGGCCATCCAGAGCATGGGGTCGAGCGGGCTCTTCTTGCCCGGCCGCTCGGGGTCGCCGCCGCGCTCGGCGGAGAGGGCGCGCATCATTCCGGCGTCGCAGTTCGACACTTCTCCGAAGTGCGGATCGGACTCCACGGAGAAGTAGATGTCACCGTCGAGTTCGTACGCGGCGCCGGCGTCGCGCAGCCGCTCGACGAGGGGAACGATTCCGGGTATGGCCTCGACGGCACCGATGTAGTGCTGCGGGGGCAGCATCCGCAGGGCGGTCATGTCCTCGCGGAACAGCGCGGTCTCGCGCTCGGCCAGCCCGACCCAGTCCTCGCCGTCGCGCTGCGCGCGCTCGAGGAGGGGTTCGTCGACGTCCGTCACGTTCTGGACGTAGTGCACCTGCCGCTTGGTGTCGAGCCATACGCGCTGCACGAGGTCGAACGCGTTGTAGGTCGCCGCGTGACCCAGATGGGTCGCGTCGTACGGGGTGATTCCGCAGACGTAGATACGGGCGACGGGACCGGGGTCGAGGGTGACGGACCCCCCGGTCGCGGTGTCGTGGATCTGGAGGTCGCGGCCCGTGCCGGGCAGGGCGGGGACCTCAGAAGCGGGCCAGGCATGCATGCCATGAGCGTAACCGGATGCCGGTTCCGGATACGAACCGGATGCCTCCTCTTGGCCGGTTCGGCACTCTTGCGCAGGGCGATGACCTGGAGGTATGGAGCAGGCCCTGGAACGGAGAGCGGGACCTGGAACAGGGGCTGCGCCGGGGTCCTACACCGGGGGCCACGGGATCGCGGGCCACCCCCCCGAGGGCTCCGGGTGGCTCAGGGAGGCCAGCAGGGCGGCCACGCGGGAGCGCACGGCGGTCACCTCCGCCTGGGTGAGAAGCTCCCCGAGGCGCACCGCCAGGGCGGCGCCGTCGGCGAGGGAGGCCATCAGGGTGCCGAGCACCTCGACCGCCTCCGTCGTGAGGGGCTCGCCCGCCCAGCCCCAGAGCAGGGTGCGGAGCTTGTCGTCGACGTTGAAGGTGACACCGTGGTCGATCGCGTACAGCCGTCCGTCGGGCGTCGGCAGCAGATGCCCGCCCTTGCGGTCCCCGTTGTTGATCACCGCGTCCAGGACGGCCAGCCTCCGCAACCGCTGATCGTCGGCGTGTACGAGCAGTGCCGTCCGCCCCTCCCCCACGTCCGCGAAGCCGACCGCCTTCCAGCCGTCTCCCGGCTCCTCTTCCTCGACGAGGGCGAGCAGCCCGGCGGACGGGTCCCCCTCGATCCAGAGCTGGACCATGCCCTCGCCGTACGGCCCGTCGCGCAGCACCGTCGGCGGAACGAGCCCCCACCCGGTCGCCTCGGAGAGCTCGTACGCCGCCACCTCGCGCTGCGCCAGATTGCCGTCCGGGAAGTCCCAGAGCGGGCGCTCGCCCGCGATCGGCTTGTAGACGCAGTGCGCCTCCTCGCCGTCGTACGAGACGGAGCAGTACAGCACCGCGTTGGACGCCTCGCGGATCCGCCCCTTCACCGTCAGCTCACCCTCGGTGAGCAGTTCGAGAGCCGTCGCGTGCGCGTTCGCGTTGATCGTCACGCTCCGCGACGGTATCCGTTCTGGCGCGGGCATACATGTCCCTCCGGGTCGAGCGGCAGGCTGCACAGCGGGCACGGCGGCCGCCCCGCGTTCACGACGTCCAGGGCGCGCTTGGCGAACGCCCTCGCCTGCGCCCCGCTCAGCCGGACGCGCAGCATGGGCGGACCGTTCTCCTCGTCCTGCAGCAGCCGTTCCTCGGCCTCCGCGAGGTCCTCCTCGGAGTCCACGTCCAGCTCGACGAGCGCCTGCGCCTCGACGATCATGCGCTGTTCCTCGCCGTCCCAGGCCAGCGCCATCGTGCCGACCCGGAACTCCTCCTCGACCGGCGCGTCGAGCGGCGCGGTGTCGGATACGTCCGTGGGTGCCACGGCCGGCACCGGGGCATTGCCCCCGGTGCGCCGCACCACTTCGTCCAGCAGCTCGTCGATGCGCTCGGCGAGCGCGGCGACCTGGGTCTTCTCCAGGGCGACGCTCGTCACGCGCCCCCCTGCGGAAGCCTGGAGGAAGAACGTACGACGTCCAGGCAGCCCGACCGTACCGGCCACGAAGCGCTCCGGTGGGTCGTAGAGGAACACCTGACGGGACACGTCCTGTCTCCCTTGAGACTCGAGATTCAGCGGGCTTTCGGCCCGTCCACCCTACTGCGCGATCCGATCACGGTGCGCCCGCACCGCCCCCGATCACAGCGGACCCGTCGGCGCCCTCCTCCTGCGGCTTGGGCACCGGCTTGAGCACCCCGAAGTCCCCCGTGTCCCCGAGCCGCAGCAGGAACGGCCGCACCCGGGTGTAGCGGACCGCCGTCACCGAACACGGTTCGACGTGGATCCGCTGGAAGAGGTCGAGATGCATCCCGAGCGCGTCCGCCACCAGGGACTTGATGATGTCGCCGTGCGAGCACATCAGGTACACCGCGTCCTCGCCGTGCTCCTCCTCGATCCGCGCGTTCCACTCGCGTACGGCGTCGACGGCCCGCGCCTGCATCGCGCGCATCGACTCGCCCCCCGGGAAGGCCGCCGCGGAGGGGTGCCGCTGCACGACCTCCATGAGGGGTTCGTCGGCGAGTTCGGCGAGCTTGCGGCCCGACCAGTCACCGTAGTGGCACTCACCGATCCGTTCGTCGGTGTGCAGCGGCAGCCCCGGACGCTCGTCGAGCAGCGGCTGCAGGGTCTCCAGACAGCGCTGGAGGGGACTGGTGACGACCGCGGCGAGCTCCACCCCTGCGAGCCGCCCGGGCAGCGCCGCGGCCTGCGCGGCACCGCGCTCGTCGAGGGCGACACCGGGTGTCCAGCCCGCGAGCACCGCTGCGGTGTTGGCGGTGGAGCGTCCGTGGCGTACGAGGATCAACGTGGCCATGACGGCCAGCCTAAGCGGTGTCCCGGCGAGCCTGTACGCCGCCGTGGAGGTGCGAGGGCGCCCCCGGCGCGGAAGAATGCGCGCGTGATCGTCGATTACGCCCTCTACCGGGACGGGTGCCGCACCAAGGGCCCCGACGACTTCTCCGACGCGCTCACCGAGGCGCGCGCGACCGGGGACGACTTCCTGTGGATCGGGCTGTACGAGCCGACGAAGGACGAGTTCGACCTCGTCAGCAGCGAGTTCGGGCTGCATCGGCTGGCCGTCGAGGACGCGCTCAGCGCCCACCAGCGTCCCAAGCTCGAGGTGTACGACGACTCGCTGTTCATGGTCCTCAAGCCGGTGAGGTACGACGCCGTGACCGACACCGTCTCCACCGACGAGGTGATGGTCTTCGTCGGTGACTCGTTCGTGGTGACCGTCCGGCACGGGGAGAGCGCGCCGTTGCATGCCGTACGGCTGCGGCTGGAGGCCGATCCGCACGTCCTGAAGCACGGTCCGACGGCGGTGCTGTACGCGGTGTGCGACTACATCGTCGACCACTACATCGAGGTCGCGGCCGAGCTGCAGGTGGACCTCGAAGAGATGGAGACGGAGGTCTTCACGCCCATCCGGGTGGGCACGTCCCGGCACACCGCGGCCAAGATCTACAACTTCAAGCGGCAGGTGCTGGAGTTCCGCCGGGCCACCGCTCCGCTGGCGGCGCCGATGACCCGGCTGGCGGGCGCGACCGTGCCCTTCGTGCACCGGCACTCGCAGCCGTTCTTCCGGGACGTCAGCGACCATCTGACACGCGCCAGCGAGCAGGTGGAAGGGCTCGACCGGCTGCTCTCGGACATCCTGTCCGCACATCTCGCGCAGATGGGCGTGCGGCAGAACGACGACGTGCGGAAGATCTCGGCGTGGGCGGCGATGGCCGCGGTGCCCACGATGGTGGCCGGGATCTACGGCATGAACTTCGAGCACATGCCCGAGCTGCGGTGGGTCTGGGCGTATCCGGCGCTCATCCTGCTCCTGGTCGTCGTGGAGTTCGGACTCTTCCGGACGTTCAAGCGGCGGGGCTGGCTGTAGGGGCGCTCGGCCGACCGGCCGCGGTCGGAGGGGCGGGATCGAAAAGACGGGTTCAGAAGGCCGGAGCCGTCGTCGCCGGACCTCCCCCTGCCTCCGGCGGGGGGACCCCCAGGGCGTCGCGCCGCTCGGGCATCCTCAGGCTGACCATGCGCCGCCAGCCGCCGGCGCGCTCGTACGCGTACATCGCCCGGATACCGGCGGCGAGCGCCGCGGTCTTGGGCTTCGGCCACTTCAGGAGCCTGCCCATGTGGGACATCACGGCGAGGCTGACGTCCCGGTAGACCGCGATCTCGGTGAGGGCGCTCTCGCGGAGGGTGCGCTGGATGGTGCGGCCGTGGCCCGCGTACGCGAGGCGGAGCAACTCCTCGTGGCAGTACGCCAGGTGGTTGTCCTCGTCGTTGCAGATCTGCCTGATGGCCTTGCCGACCTCAGGGTGCTCCCCGAAGTACTTGACCAGCATGTCCATCTGGTCGGCGGCGCGCTGTTCGGTGACGCGGCTGTGCGAGAGGTAGACGACGATGTCGTTCTCGGTGAGCCGCTCGTCGCGGCGCAGCTTGTCGTGGGCCAGGCCGATGCCCTGCTTCTCCAGCAGCATCGTGTAGTCGGTCTCCGGCGGTACGTCGACCGGCTCGAGGCCGCGCTTCTTCAGGAGGGCGTTGAAGATCCGGCCGTGCTTGTCCTCGTCGGCGCCGTGCCGGGTGATCTTCGGGGCGAGGTCGTGCATCGTCTCCGGCACGAGGGCCGCGATCCGGCCGTTCTCCCAGCCTCCCTGGGTCTCACCGCTGGCCGCGATCGAACAGAACAGCTGATAGGAATCGTCGTGGTCGAGGATTTCCTGGAACAGGCTTCGGGCCGTGAGCATCACTGCCACCTCCGGTCAGGTGTCCGCAAAGAACGAGTCAAATGCCGACGAGCCGTCCCGGCAACAGGTGCGCGGGCGAACTCCACCGAAAGAAGGAGCGCGCGAGCGGCGACGGCGCGAGCGGCACGCGGCTTCCGGGCTGCCTGCCGGGCTCGGATCCCCGTGCCCCACGCCCTGGCGGGGGCACGGGGATCCTGTGAGGACGGACACCGCGGGCCACCGGGCGGTACCGGCACACATCAAGCCCGTCCGGCGCATGAGCCCGGCCACCCGGGCCCACCGGACGGTGCCGGTCACGTCTTCGGGGCTGAGGGCTTGCACCCCAGTTCCGGGAGAGGCACGCCCGGTGCGTGCAAGGGGCGTGACCCGGCGGGACGTGGCGCGTTAGGTGTCGTGACGGCCGTGGCGGGGATGACCCCGAGCCCCCACCACGGCCGCAGGCTCACTCACGCGAGTCCGGAGCGCTCCAGGGCGTCCGTGCCGGCCCGCAGCGCCGCGAGGCGTTCGTCGAGCGTGAAGCCGGCGGGCGCGAGCGTGAGGGTCGTGACCCCCGCAGCGGCGTACGCCTGCATCTTCTCGGCGATCCGCTCGACGGAACCGAGCAGTGTCGTCGAGTCGATCAGCGAGTGCGGCACGGCCGCCGCGGCCCCGGCCTTGTCCCCGGACAGGTACTTGTCCTGGATCTCCGCGGCTTCCTTCTCGTAACCCATGCGCCGGGCGAGCTGGTTGTAGAAGTTCTGCTTGCGGCTGCCCATGCCGCCCACGTACAGCGCGGTGTACGGGCGGAACATGTCGGCCAGGCCGTTGACGTCGTCACCGACGGCGAGCGGGACGGTCGGGCAGACGTCGAACCCCTCCATGGTCTTCCCGGCCTTCTCGCGGCCCGCGCGGATGTGGCGGATCGCGGTGTCCTCCAGGTGGTCCGCCGAGGGGAAGATCAGCAGGGCGCCGTCGGCGATCTCGCCGGTCTGCTCCAGGTTCTTGGGGCCGATCGCGGCGATGTACAGCGGGATGTGCTCGCGCTGGGGGTGGACGGTGAGCTTGATCGGCTTGCCGGGGCCGCCGGGCAGCGGGAGGGTCCAGTGCTCGCCTTCGTACGAGAGGCGCTCGCGGGTCATCGCCTTGCGGACGATCTCGACGTACTCACGGGTGCGGGAGAGGGGCTTGTCGAACTTGACGCCGTACCAGCCCTCGGAGACCTGCGGGCCCGACACGCCCAGGCCGAGCCGGAAGCGGCCGCCGGAGAGCGAGTCCAGGGTGGCCGCGGTCATCGCGGTCATCGCGGGCTGGCGGGCGGGGATCTGGAGGATCGCGGAGCCGACGTCGATGCTCTCGGTCTGGGCGGCGACCCAGGCGAGCACGGTCGGGGCGTCGGAGCCGTACGCCTCGGCCGCCCAGCAGACGTCGTAGCCGAGGCGGTCCGCCTCCTGGGCGACGGCGAGATTGTCGCTGTCCATCCCCGCGCCCCAGTAGCCGAGATTGATGCCGAGCCGCATACCGCTCCCCTTACCAGTGAGTAACGTCCTTGTCGCGGGACTCTAGCGCGGGTCTCCGGGATCCGTCAGGGGCGAGTTGTCCACAGGGTCGCTCCGGGTGGGGCCGTGGCCAGTAATCTCGCGGCCATGGAGCAGAGGCATCTCGGCCGTACCGGCCTGCGCGTGTCCCGGATCGGGCTCGGCACCCTCACGTGGGGGCGGGACACCGACGAGCACGACGCGGCCGACCAGTTGAAGGTCTTCTGGGAGGCGGGCGGCACGCTGGTCGACACGGCTGATGTGTACGGCGGCGGGGAGGCCGAGTATCTGCTGGGGCGGCTCGTTGAGCGGCTCGTTCCGAGGCGTGATCTGGTCATCGCGACGAAGGCGGGCAGCGTCCTCGAGGCGGACCGCCGCTTCGACGGCTCGCGTGCCCACCTGCTCGCCGCGCTGGACGCGTCGCTGGACCGGCTCGGGACGGACTATGTCGACCTCTGGCAGATCCACGCGTTCGACCCGCTGACGCCGCTGGAGGAGACGCTCCAGGCCCTGGACCTCGCGGTGAGCAGCGGTCGCGCGCGGTACGCGGGGGTGTCGAACTTCTGCGGCTGGCAGCTGGCGAAGGCGGCGACCTGGCAGCTGGCCGCCCCGGGCATACGGACGCGCCTGGCGAGCACGCAGATGGAGTACTCACTGCTGCAGCGCGGCGTGGAGCGGGAGGTGCTGCCCGCGGCGCTGGACCTCGGCGTGGGGCTGCTGCCTTCCTCGCCCCTGGGACGCGGAGTGCTCACCGGCAAGTACCGGACGGGGACGCCGGGGGACTCGCGCGGGGCGTCGGAGCTGATGGCCGCCTTCGTGGAGCCGTATCTGGACGAGACGGCGAGCCGCATCGTTGATGCGGTGGCGACGGCGGCGGACGGCCTGGCGACGACTCCGCTGGAGGTCGCGCTGGCGTGGGTCCGCGACCGTCCGGGCGTGGTGGCCCCCGTCGTCGGCGCGCGCACGGCACAGCAGCTCACGGCGGCGTTGTCAGTGGAGACCCTTAGTCTTCCTGACGAGATCTGCCAGGCGCTCGACGACGTGTCGGCGCCCGTGCACCGCTATCCCGACCAGGACTGGAGCACGCTGTGACTGCGCTTCCCGGGGCGACCCCCGGATCCCCGGCCGACGTCCCCGCGGAGGGCATGGAGGACACCGCCACGTCGTCCGGGCCCGCACCCGCGGACGGTGAGCCCGAGACGGCCGCGGACGGTGAGCCCGAGACGGCCCCGGGTCCGGACGAGGGCGGCACCCGCACGTCGGAGAGCGGCGGCGAGGCGGGCGACGTCTCCGAGGCCGAGGCCGAGCGGGCGGCGCAGCGGGAGCTGAGGGCTCGGATCGAGCAGCGTAAGGCCGAGAAGAGCGGTCCGATCGAGGCCGGCACGAAGCTGAGCGGGACGGCCGCCGATCTGCTGGCAGCCGTGCGGGCCGTGGAGAGCGGGGAAAAGTCGGGGAGCACGTTCTTCGAAGCTCCCACCGCGCCTCGGCGGCCAGCGGCGTCCTCGGTGCCGGCGCGGTCGCGGGTGCCGGAGCAGGAGCCCGCCCCGCAGCAGGCCGACCCGGACGCCGTGGCGGCCGTGCTGGAGGTGCTGGTGGCGGGCGGGGCACCCGGGGAGCTCGCGGCGCGGGTCGCAGGCGTGCTCGGCGAACAGGCCGCGGAGGCGCTGCGCGAGGACCCGTGGCGGCTGCTGGGCGTGCCGGGTGTGCGGCCGGAGCAGGCCGACGGGTTCGCCAGGGCCCTGCTCGGTGAGGGGTGCGGACCGGGCGACGAGCGGCGGGCGGCAGCGCTGGTGACCTGGCTGCTGGAGCAGGCCGCGCTGCAGGGGCACACGGCCCTGGAGTCGTCGGTCGTGCGCAAGGCGCTCGACGGGCGTTCGGTTCCCGACCCGGACGAGGCGCTGGAGCACACGATCTCCGAGGGCGCCGTCCTGGTGTTCCAGGACGGGCTGGAGGAGAGCGAGGGCACCGAGGAGCCGGAGCAGGGACAGGAGCAGGGACAGGAGCAGGAGCAGCCGGCCGTGCCCGTGCTGCTGGGGCTCGACCGGTACGCGCTCGCGGAGGAGAGCCTCGCGGACGGTCTGGCCCGGCTCGTGAAAACGGGGCCCGACGAGAGCTGGGACGGGCCGGAACTGGACCGGGCCGTCGGTGGCCACGGGCTCGTGCTGCACACGGGCGGCGAGGCGGCGCGCGCCGAGCCGGTCGCCGCGGTCGAAACGGCCCGTGCGCTCGGCCTGCGCGCAGTGATCGCGGTCCACAGTGAGAACGGCCGCCGCAGGCTCGGCGCCGAGGCGGTCACCGTGCATGGACTGCTTTCCGGCACCCAGGGCCCGGGCCGCGACGAGGACGGCGCGCTGGCCCTCGATCTGCTCGCGGTCCTCGACGCACCGCAGTTGGACGTCGAGGCCGCCGCGATGCTCGTGGAGTCGATGCCCGACGGCAGCCGGCTGCTGCTCAGCGGCGATCCCGGGGTGCTGTGGTCGGCGGGTGCGGGGCGGGTGTTCGCCGATGTGCTGGCCGCCCGTGTGTGCCCGCAGATCGCGTCGCGCACGCCCGACCCGGGCCCGATCGGGGAGCTGGTCTCCGGCATCGGCGTCGGCGAGCTGAGCGCCGTGGAGGCGCCCGGCAAGGAGGTCGTGATCGTCCCCGTTCGTGACGCCGGCGAGGCCGTGCACCGTACGGTCCAGCTGGTCGCGGACTCGGTGCCGCGGGCGATCGGCGTACCGGCCGGCGAGACCCAGGTGATCACGGTCGGCCACGGGGGCTCGGCCGGCACCCGGGCGCTCAACGCGGCGCTCAAGCAGCGGCTCAACCCCGGCCCCGGCCGTTTCGGCGGTTTCGACCCGGGCGACCGGATCGCGTACGTCCCGGCGGCCGGGCGGACCGTGTCCGGCGCGGTGGTCTCTGCCGCCGCGGAGGGCCTGCAGCTCGACTGCGACGGCACGCAGGTCGTCGTACCCAAGGAGCGGGTCGACTCCACGCTCCGGCACGGCTGGGCGCTCACCGCGCACCAGGCGGCCGGGATGCGCTGGCCCGCGGTGGTCGTCGTGCTGCCGGGCGACGCGGCGCAGAGCCTGAGCCGGCCCTGGGTCTACACCGCCTTCAGCCGCGGCGAGCGCCATCTGTCCGTCGTCCACGGCGTGGAGCAGGCCCTGCCGCGGGCGGTGGCGGAGGTCCCCGCCCAGGAGCGGACGACACGGCTGCGGGCGCTGCTGGAGGGGCTGCTGGTCGCCCCGGGCGAGTAGGCGGCCCGCCCCGCGGGGAGGTGAGCGCCGCCGCGACGTGCGCGGTGCCCTTCTCCGGGCGGCCCGAGTGTCCTTCGCCCGCGGGCGCCGGGCGGGCTCACCAGGCGCCGCCCACCGTCGCGCGACCCGGCAGCCCGGTGGACTCGAGACGCGCCCCCGCCGCCGGGCAAGCCGGGTGGCCGGGACGGCGGCGGGGGCTCGAGGGACGTCAGCGCCCGGGAAGGCGTTACGTACCGGCTGTGTCGAGGTCGTCCAGGTCCTCGTCCACCTCGTCCTCGTCGAAGACCGAGCTGACGTCGAAGCGGCACACGATCCGTTCCGGGTCGGCCTGGTCGAACGGGGTGCTCAGCCACTCCCCCGGCTCCGGGAGCTCGTCCGCCGCGGACACCCAGAGCGTGGAGTCGCCCTCCTCGAGGCCGAATTCCTTGTGCCGGGAGGCGATTTCATCCGGTTCGTACTCGCCGAAGAGCACACCCAGCGCTGCGTGCACGCTCGTGCCGACCACTGCCGCCGACGTCTGGTCCGCGGCCTCGTCCCGGTCCACGTCGGCGATGCGCTGGGCCTGGGCGAGCAGCCGCTGCGGTTCGACGACGGCGTAGTCGCGGCGGATGAGGACGCTCAGGGCGTTCGGCTCGTCGGGACCCGCGTAGGGCGGAAGGGAGTCGTCCGCTCCGGGGATCTCGAAGGGCGTGACCTCGTCGTAGCGGTCGTAGAGGCGCTCGTCGTACGCCTCGGCCGCGGCGGCGAGAGCATTGAAGGCGTCGTAGACCGCCGGGTCGTCCTCTCCCGTGCGGCGTTCGACCGCTTCGAGGTGACGGTCCAGCGCGGCTTTGACCGCCTCGGCGGCGGCGCGAACCTCGGCAGCTGTGGGCTGCGCAGGAGCGGATGCATCAGACATAGAGCAGACGCTATCCGTACTGGGGCTCTGCCCGCACAATAGATGCGATGCCGGAATACGAATTTGTCGACGTGTACGTGCCACGCGGGGTCTCCCGCAAGGAGGCGACCCGCCTGCTGACCGACCATGCCGAGTACGGACACTGGGAGTTGGACCGACTGAGTCTCCGCCGGGACGGCAGCCGCAGGATCCGGTTGCGCCGACGCATCATCCGTCAGGTTCGCGCCACGTGGTGAGTTCCTGCTGCACGAAGGACGGAACGGGCCCGCTGTTGCGGGCCCGTTCCGTTGCGTCACGGCACGATCACGCGGAGGCGCGGGCCCTGCGGTAGAGGACCGCACCGCCGAGCAGCAGGCCGGCGGCCGCGGGGATCACGAGCCCGAGCGGGCCGGCACCGGTCTGCGCGAGTTCGTCCGTGCCCTCGGGCGGGGTGACGGTGTTGGTGTCCGGGGTGTTCGGGGTGTTCGGGACCGACGGCTCGATCGGCGTCCCCGGCTCCCCGGGCGTACCGGGCTCGCCCGGCTCCCCGGGTTCCCCAGGCTCCCCCGGTTCACCGGGTTCTCCCGGCTCCCCCGGCTCCCCCGGCTCTCCAGGTTCTCCCGGCTCCCCCGGCTCCCCCGGCTCACCAGGCTCACCAGGCTCACCGGGTTCCCCCGGGTTGTTCCCGTCCGGCCCGTTGGCGCAGCCGTTGCCTACCGCGGCGTTGCCCAGGCCGCCGATCGTCACACTGTTCCCGCACGCGTTCACGGGTACGTCGACGGGCACCTGGATCGTGTTGCCGGAGCCGACCCCGGGAGACTTCGCCGTACCGCCCTCGGCGTGGGCGCCCCCGCCCTGGTTCGGCGTGGACGTGTTCGCACAGCCGTTTCCGAACGCGGGGTTCAGCACCCCGACGACGTTCACGGTGTTGCCGCAGACGTTGACCGGGACGTGTACCGGAACCTGGACCGTGTTCCCGGAGAGCACACCCGGGGAATTCGAGGCGCCGCCGTGGGCACCCGCACCCCCGTGCGCGTGGGCGTAGCCGCCGCCGAGTGCGAGCATGCCGCTCGCGGCCGCCACGGTGATCAGGCCTTTTCGCGTGACCTGTCGCATAGCTGGTTTCCTGCCTTCTCACTTCCGGAATGCTCCCGCGCGCCGTCGCCCGGGAGCGGAATGTCAGCGGCCCCGGAGTGCATGGCGCGCACTCCGGGGCCGCCGGACTCAGCCCCTCATGGGTTGAGGCACAACGTCACGCGTTCTGGCAGTAGTTGCCGAAGGCGGGGTTCAGCAGGCCGATCACGGAGACCGTGTTGCCGCAGACATTCACCGGAATGTGGACGGGCGCCTGGATGACGTTGCCCGAGAGCACACCGGGGGAGTGCACGGCGGCACCCTGGGCACCCGAGTCGGCGACGGCCATCCCCGCACCCGCGAGAACCAGACCACCGGTGGCAGCCGCAGCAGCGACGACCTTCTTGATCATTATTCCTCCTAGTAGGCAATGCGGCCCCAGCCGCGGACCGCACACCCTGTAACGAGGAGGGAGTAATGGAGCTACTAGCGTATGGTCCCATTCACTCTTTTCAGTCGAATGCGCACGCGTGGACGATTACTTGGAGTTTCGTTTCAGCAGATCGAGCGGTTCGTCCGGCCGCGGATTCAGCTCGCATCGAGGAAACGGTCCAGCACCCGCACGCCGAACGTCAGTCCGTCCACCGGCACCCGCTCGTCGACCCCGTGGAACATTCCGGCGAAGTCCAGCTCCGGCGGCAGCTGCAACGGCGCGAAGCCGAAGCAGCGGATGCCGAGATCGTCGAAGGACTTGGCGTCGGTGCCGCCGGAGAGCATGTACGGGACGGCCCGTGCGATCGGGTCCTCGGCCCGCAGCGCCGACTGCATCGCGTCCACGAGACCGCCGTCGAAGCTCGTCTCCAGCGCCTTGTCCGCGTGCACGTCCTCGCGCTTCACCCGAGGGCCGAGGATCCGGTCGAGATCGGCCAGGAACTCCTGCTCGTACCCCGGCAGGAAGCGGCCGTCGACATGGGCGGTGGCCTGGCCCGGAATCACGTTCACCTTGTAGCCCGCGCCGAGCATCGTCGGGGCGGCCGAGTTCCGCAGCGTGGCCCCGACCATCTTGGCGATGCCGCCGAGCTTGGCGAGGGTCGCCTCCATGTCCTCCGGGTCGAGCGGGGTGCCGAGCGCGTCCGACAGCTCGTCCAGGAAGGACCGTACGGTCTTGGTGACCCGCACCGGCCAGGTGTGCCGTCCCAGTCGGCCGACCGCCTCGCACAGCTCGGTGATCGCGTTGTCGTTGTTGGTCATCGAGCCGTGCCCCGCGGTGCCCTCGACCGTGAGGCGCATCCAGTGCATGCCCTTCTGGGCCGTCTCGACGAGGTAGAGCCGGAGATTCTCGTTCACGGTGAAGGAGAAGCCGCCCACCTCGCCGATCGCTTCCGTGACGCCCTCGAAGAGGTCCGGGTGCTTGTCGACGAGATACCGGGCCCCGTACGTGCCGCCCGCCTCCTCGTCCGCGAGGAAGGCCAGGACGACGTCGCGCGGGGGCTTGCGGCCGCTGCGGAGCCGGTCCCGTACGACCGCGAGGGTCATCGCGTCCATGTCCTTCATGTCCACCGCGCCCCGGCCCCAGACGCAGCCGTCGGCGATCTCCCCGGAGAACGGGTGGTGGGTCCAGTCGCCGGCGTTGGCCGGAACGACGTCGGTGTGGCCGTGGATGAGCAGCGCGGGCCGGGAGGGGTCCTCGCCCTCGATCCGCGCCACGGTGGAGGCCCGGCCCTTGTGGGACTCGATGATCTTCGGCTCCAGGCCGACCTCGGCGAGCTTCTCCGCCACGTACTCCGCGGCCGCCCGCTCCCCAGGTCCCGAGTGATCGCCGTAGTTGCTGGTGTCGATCCTGATCAGATCACGGCACAGATCGACGACCTCGTCCTCGCCGGAGATCGTCCGGCCGGTGTCCGACTGGCTCACGCTGTTTCCTCCCACTGGCGCTCTGGTGGTCCCCCACATCCTCCCCCGCGCCCTGCCCGCTTCCCAAGGGCGCCCGCCGCCCGGCACATGCCCGTCACCGTCACACCCGTCGCACCGCGGCCGGGCCGGGGGAGTGATCGAGCACCTCCGAATGTTTGCTATGGTTTTCCACGTCGGAACGGCCCAGGGCCGGAAGACAGACACCTGGTCCGGGTGGCGGAATGGCAGACGCGCTAGCTTGAGGTGCTAGTGCCCTTTATCGGGCGTGGGGGTTCAAGTCCCCCCTCGGACACCACCAGAGAACCCCAGCTGAGCTGGGGTTTTTTGCATTGTGGGCTGGTGCCGGTGCGATGTGTGCGGGAGGTGCGGGAGCGATGGGTCGCAGACGACGGGCTGCCCCCGTGGCGCCGCTGCCGCAGCGTGACGGCATCGATCCCGTACGCGTACGGCTGCCCGCCGATCCGGACGGGGCCTGGCACACCGTACGGGACCACCTCGTCGACCGGTTCGGCACGGCGGTCGGGGTGGAGCGGGTGGAGGCGATGGTCGGGGAGGGCCGGTTCGTCGGGACGGACGGGCCCGTGGCTGCGAACGAACCGTACGCACCGGGGCGGTGCCTCTGGTTCCACCGGGACTTCGCGGCCGAGGAGCGTGTGCCGTTCGAGGTCGGGATCGTGCACCGGGACGAGCGTCTGGTCGTCGCCGACAAGCCGCACTTCCTCGCCACGACGCCGCGCGGCAGGCACATCACCGAGACCGCGCTGGCCCGGCTCCGCCGTGAGCTGGGACTTCCGGAGCTGCAGCCCGCGCACCGGCTCGACCGGCTGACCGCCGGGCTCGCCCTGTTCGTCGTACGGCCGCAGGACCGGGGCGCGTACCAGACGCTGTTCCGGGACCGGCGGGTGCGCAAGGAGTACGAGGCGGTGGCCCCGTACGACCCGGACGTCTCGCTCCCCGTGACGGTACGCAGCCGGATCGAGAAGGAGCGCGGTGTGCTCGCGGCCCGCGAGGTGCCGGGTGAGCCGAACAGCGAGAGCCGGATCGAGCTGCTGGAGCACAGGGACAGGCTCGGCCGGTACCGGCTGCTGCCGGCCACCGGCCGTACCCATCAGCTGCGGGTGCACATGAACGGCCTCGGGCTGCCGATCCTCGACGATCCGGTGTACCCCGTGGTACGCGAGGACGAGCCGGCGGACTACGAGCGGCCGCTGCAACTGCTCGCGCGGGTTCTGGAGTTCACCGATCCGCTCACCGGCAGGGAGTGCCGCTTCGAGAGCCGCCTACAGCTCTCCTCGTGGTGACTCAGAACACCACCACCGAGCGCAGGACGTCGCCCTCGTGCATGCGGGCGAAGGCCTTCTCGATATCGCCGAGGCCGATGGTCTCGGTGACGAAGGCGCCCAGATCGATGCGGCCCTGCTGGTGGAGGTCGATGAGCATGGGGAAGTCGCGGGACGGCAGACAGTCGCCGTACCAGGACGATTTCAGCGCTCCGCCGCGACCGAAGACGTCGAGGAGCGGGAGCTCGAGCTTCATCTCGGGCGTCGGGACGCCGACGAGCACGACGGTGCCGGCCAGGTCGCGGGCGTAGAAGGCCTGCTTGTACGTCTCGGGGCGGCCGACGGCCTCGATGACCACGTCCGCGCCGAAGCCGCCGGTGAGGTCGCGGATCGCCTCGACGGGGTCGGTGGTGCGGGAGTTCACGGTGTGCGTGGCGCCCATGGTGCGCGCGGTCTCCAGCTTGCGGTCGTCGATGTCGACGGCGATGACCCGGGCGGCTCCGGCGAGCCGGGAGCCGACGATCGCCGCGTCGCCGACTCCGCCGCAACCGATGACGGCGACGGTGTCGCCTCGGCCGACGTTGCCGGTGTTGAGGGCGGCGCCGATGCCCGCCATGACCCCGCAGCCCAGCAGGCCCGCCACGGCCGGGGAGACGGACGGGTCGACCTTGGTGCACTGGCCCGAGGCGACCAGGGTCTTCTCGGCGAAGGCGCCGATACCGAGGGCCGGGGAGAGTTCCGTGCCTCCCCCTGAGCCTCCGGCCAGGGAGGTACCCCCACTCGTCGTCATCTTCCGACGGGCGTTGTGGGTGTCGAAGCAGTACCACGGCCTGCCGCGCAGACAGGCCCGGCAGCGGCCGCAGACCGCTCTCCAGTTGAGGACGACGAAGTCGCCGGGGGCGACATCGGTGACATCGGGGCCGGTCGCCTCCACGACACCCGCCGCCTCGTGGCCCAGGAGGAAGGGGAAGTCGTCGTTGATTCCGCCCTGCTTGTAGTGGAGATCGGTGTGGCAGACCCCGCACGCCTGGATCTCGACCACGGCCTCGCCGGGTCCGGGATCGGGGACGGTGATCTCCACGACCTGGACGGGCTCGTTCCTGCCGGGGGCGACGACCCCTGGACCTGCTGCGCCATCGCAGTGTTTCCCTTCCTCGGGACAGGTGTACGGCACCACGATGCCGCGACCGGACGCAATGGGCGAGGCCCCCGCCGGACGTGTCCGGCGGGGGCCTCGCCGTACCACGGCGTGGGCGTCAGGCGTCCTGGCGCTCCGGGGCGATCGTCCAGACCCGCTTGCGGACCAGGTACCAGCCACCGACCAGCGCGAGAGCGATCAGCGGCAGGACGTTCACGGTGGTGCGGCTGATGCCGTCGTCCATCCACATCAGGACCAGGACGGAGGCGAGGAAGACCAGCGTGACGATCTGGGTGTACGGAGCCCAGGGCAGCCGGTAGCCCGGCCGGGTGACGCGGCCGTCCCGGGAACGGTGCCAGAACAGCAGCGAGCAGACCATGATCATGCCCCAGGTGCCGATGATGCCGATGGAGGCGAAGTTCAGCACCAGCTCGAAGGCGTCGCCAGGCATGACGTGGTTCAGGAACACGCCGACGACACCGAAGCCCGCGGTGAGCAGGATGCCGCCGTAGGGCACGCCGCCCTTGTTCGTCACGCCGGTGAACCTGGGCGCGGAGCCGGACATCGACATCGAGCGCAGGATGCGGCCGGTGGAGTACAGGCCGGAGTTCAGGCGGGAGAGGGCGGCCGTGAGCACGACCAGGTTCATGACGCCGGCCGCACCCGGGATGCCGAGCTTGTCGAAGAGGGTGACGAAGGGGCTCTGGTCGCCGGAGTAGGCGGTGTACGGCAGCAGCAGGGCGAGCAGCACCACGGAGCCGACGTAGAAGAGGCCGACGCGCCACATGATCGAGTTGATCGCCTTCGGCATGATCTTCTCGGGGTTCTCGGTCTCACCTGCGGCGACACCGCACAGCTCGACGGACGCGTAGGCGAAGACGACACCCTGGATCAGCAGGAGCACCGGCATCACGCCCAGGGGGAAGATGCCGCCGTTGTCGGTGATCGTGGACAGGCCCGGGGTGTGGCCGCCGACCTCGTGCTGGGTGACGACGAGGAAGATGCCGACGAGCATGAAGATCACCAGCGCGGCGACCTTGATGATCGCGAACCAGAACTCCATCTCACCGAAGTACTTCACCGAGATGAGGTTGGCGGTGAGGACCACGGCGAGCGCGATGAGGGCGAGCACCCACGGCGGGATGTCGCTGACGCGCCCGCAAGATTACTCAGAGTGCGCGCAGACCGCCCTCAGGGCGCGAGGACGTCGAGCTCCTGGAGGGCGCCGACGGCGATCTCCCTCGTCAGTTGCTCGGCCCGGTCGGCGTCGCCTTCGCGAACGGCTTCGGCGACCTGCACATGGAGGGTGACGGCGGCCGGGTCGGGGTCCTCGAACATCACCTCGTGGTGCGTACGACCGGTGAGGACCTCGGCGACGACATCGCCGAGCCGGGCGAACATCTCGTTGCCGGAAGCGTTGAGCACGATCCGGTGGAAGGCGATGTCGTGCTTCAGATAGCCCTCCAGCTGATGGCCGCGGGAGGTGGCGACCATGCCGAGGGCGCACTCGGTGAGGCCGGCGCACTGCTCGGGCGTCGCGTTGCGGGCGGCGAGCGAGGCGGCCACGGGCTCGATCGCGGAGCGCAGCACGGTCAGGGAGCGCAGCTGCCGGGGGCGGTCGGCGCCGGCCAGTCGCCAGCGGATGACGCGCGGGTCGTAGACGTTCCACTCCGGGGTCGGGCGCACGGTCACGCCCACGCGGCGGCGGGACTCGACGAGATGCATCGACTCCAGGACGCGGACCACCTCGCGCACGACGGTGCGCGAGACGTCGAAGCGCTGGGCCACCTCATCGGTGCGGAGCACGCTGCCAGGCGCGTACTCGCCCGCGGTGATCGCCAGGCCGAGGCTGTCGAGGACGTGTGTGTGCAGCCCGTGGCCCTCTGTGCTCATGGAGCAAGAGTACGGGGCACGGTTCGGGAACTAAAAGTATGACGTTTATGTCTCACCCTCTTGAATACGTCGTACCTAATGCGTTTCAGTAGCGCGACGGCTCGACGTCGCACCGATGCCGAAGGCGTCGGACCGATGTCGATGAGGACAGCGAGGCACCAATGAGCACTCCCCACGTGGTTGTCGTGATGGGCGTGGCAGGGACCGGCAAGACAACGATCGGCCCCCTGCTCGCGGACGCACTGGGCGTCCCGTACGCCGAGGGCGACGACTTCCATCCCGCGGACAACATCGCCAAGATGACCGCCGGTGTCCCGCTGGACGACGTGGACCGTGAGCCGTGGCTCGACGCGATCGGGCAGTGGGCGCACGGCCGGGCAGGGCTCGGCGGTGTGGTCTCCAGCTCCGCGCTCAAGCGGAAGTACCGCGACCGGCTTCGGGCGGCCGCCCCGGACGCCGTCTTCCTCCACCTGACCGGCAACCGTGCACTGATCGAACAGCGGATGGCCGAGCGCAAGGGGCACTTCATGCCCACCACGCTGCTCGACTCCCAGTTCGCCACCCTGCAGCCGCTTCAGGAGGACGAGCCGGGCGTTCCCGTCGACGTCTCCGGCTCCCCCGAAGAAATCACCGAGCGTGCCGTCGCCGCACTGCGCCGGCTCGAGAACTAAGGAATCAGCGTGACCAGTCTCAGCGTCGAGATGCTGGCAGCGGACGCCACCGAACCGATCACCTCGGCAGGCAACGCACAGCTCGGCATCGCGGTCCTCGCGGGCATCGCCGTCATCGTCGTACTCATCACGAAGTTCAAGCTCCACGCCTTTCTGTCCCTGACGATCGGCTCGCTGGCGCTGGGTGCCTTCGCCGGAGCCCCGCTCGACAAGACCATCGAGTCCTTCACGAAGGGACTCGGCACCACCGTCGCGGGCGTCGGCGTACTCATCGCGCTCGGCGCGATCCTCGGCAAGCTGCTCGCCGACTCCGGCGGCGCGGACCAGATCGTGGACACGATCCTCGCGAAGGCGAGCGGGCGGTCCATGCCCTGGGCGATGGTGCTCATCGCGTCGATCATCGGCCTGCCGCTCTTCTTCGAGGTCGGCATCGTCCTGCTGATCCCCGTGGTGCTGATGGTCGCCAAGCGGGGCAACTACTCGCTGATGCGGATCGGCATCCCGGCCCTCGCGGGCCTGTCCGTGATGCACGGCCTCATCCCGCCGCACCCCGGCCCGCTCGTCGCGATCGACGCCATCGGCGCGAACCTCGGCGTCACCCTGGCGCTCGGCCTGGTCGTCGCCATACCCACGGTGATCATCGCGGGTCCGCTGTTCGCGAAGTACGCCGCCCGCTGGGTCGACATCCCGGCGCCGGACGGCATGATCCCCCAGCGGTCCTCCGAGGACCCGGACAAGCGGCCGAGCTTCGCCGCCACCGTCTCCACCGTGCTGCTGCCGGTCGTCCTCATGATGGCCAACGCCCTCGTCGAGATCATCGTCGACAACCCCGAGAACCCCGTCCAGCGCGTCACCGACGTCATCGGCTCGCCGCTGATCGCCCTGCTCGCCGCCGTGATCGTCGGCATGTTCACGCTGGGCCGCGCCGCGGGCTTCACCAAGGGCCGGATCGCCACGACCGTGGAGAAGTCCCTCGCCCCGATCGCGGGCGTACTGCTCATCGTCGGTGCGGGCGGCGGCTTCAAGACGACGCTGATCGACATCGGTGTCGGCCAGATGATCCTGGACTTCTCCAAGAACTGGGCCATCCCGACGCTCCTGCTCGCCTGGCTGATCGCGGTGGCGATCCGGCTGGCCACCGGCTCCGCGACCGTGGCGACGATCTCCGCCGCAGGTCTGGTCGCCCCGCTCGCCGCCGACATGGGCACGGCCGAGGCCGCCCTGCTGGTGCTGGCGATCGGTGCCGGTTCGCTCTTCTTCAGCCACGTCAACGACGCGGGGTTCTGGCTGGTGAAGGAGTACTTCGGGATGAACGTCGGTCAGACGATCAAGACCTGGTCGGTGATGGAGACCATCATCTCGGTGGTCGGCATCGTCTTCGTCCTGCTGCTGTCCCTGGTGTTGTAGCGGTCAGTCGTCATCCGGGTCCCACAGCGGGTGTTCCCGCCGGACCCACGGGCGCTCGACCGACCCGGTGCGCATGCCACGGCGTGCCTCCGGGTCGGCGAGCGCCATTCCGACATGGCCGAAGAGCACGAGGCCGATGGTGAGCGCCAGCCAGTCGTGCACAAAGGTCGCGCTCGTGCGCCACACCAGCGGGGCGAGATGCGTGAACCACATCAGCAGCCCGGTGCCGAGCATCACCAGCACCGCACCCGCGATCCAGGCGGCGTAGAGCTTCTGCCCGGCGTTGAACTTCCCGGCCGGGCGCGCCCCGGGGCTGTGGTCCCGGCGGCGTACGGCCCGCAGCCACTGCCGGTCGTGCGGCCCGAAGCGGTTGAGGCGCCGCAGATCCGCCCGGAAGGCGCGCGAGGCCAGACCCAGCAGGAACGGCACGGGCAGCAGCAGCCCCGACCACTCGTGCACGGTGACCACGAGGTGGCGGCGGCCGACGAGTTCGGCCAGTTCGGGTACGTACAGGGCGGCGGCGGTCGCGACGCACAGCAGCATCAGGGCTGCCGTGGTGCGGTGCACCCAGCGCTCGGCCCGGCTGAACCTCCGTACCCGCACGGGCGGTTCAGACGGTGGGGGCGTCGTCGCGGCCGTTCGACCTGCCGACCCAGGCGTCGACGTCATAGCCTCGCTCCTCCCAGTACCCGGGCTGCACTTCGGAGGTCAGGGAGATTCCGGAGAGCCACTTCGCGGACTTGTAGAAGTACATGGGCGCGACGTAGAGGCGCACCGGGCCGCCGTGCGCGTGGCCGAGCGGCTCGTCCTGCATGCGCAGGCAGACCAGGACGTCCGAGCGGCGCGCCTGGTCGAGGGTGAGGCTCTCGCTGTACGTCCCGTCGAAGCAGGTGAAGCGGATGGCCCGGGCCTCCGGCCGTATCCCCGCCGCGTCCAGCAGGACGGACAGTTTCACACCCTCGAACGGGGTGTCGGGGACGCGCCAGCCGGTGACGCACTGGACGTCCCGCACGATGCGGGTCTGCGGGAGCCCGCGCAGGGCGTCCAGGGTGTACGACGCGGGTCGCTCGACCAGTCCGCCGACGGTGAGGCGGTAGTTCGTGGCGTTCTTGTGCGGTACGGACGCGGCGACCGAGTAGTAGCGGAAGCCGCCGCCGTTGGGGAGCAGCCCGGTGAGCTTGGTGGGGTCCTTGTCGGCGACCGAGCCGAGGAAGGCCTCGAAGCCGCGCTGGAGGTACGGGGCGGTGGCCACTCCGGCGGCGCCGAGGCCGAGCACGGAGAGCACGACGCGTCGACCGACGGGCGTGCCCTCCGGGTCCGGGTCCCGGGGCGGGGTGGGAGTCGGGTCCTTCACATGACGATTCGAACACCCGCGGCCGCCGGATTCCAGTGGCCACGGGTGTTCGTCGGACTTCCGTCGGACTTCTGTCGGACTTCCGTCACCCGCGCGTGCCGGCCGGCTCCTCGGATTCGGCGGCGCGATCCAGCTGGAACGCCTCGTTGCCCAGGCCGATGCGCGCGTGCACCTCGGGCCGCGTGGACTTGAGCACCGCGCCGTACACCAGCCCGCCGACCAGCGTGACGCCGATGACGGCCGGCAGGATCCAGTTGAGCGCGGAGCCGGGTCCTGCGCCGATCAGGAGGTCGAAGTCCTTGACCGTGTAGACGGCGATCGCGATGAGCGCGAGGCCGGCGAGGGCGGAAGCGATCAGCCGCCAGGCCTGCGCCCCGGCCGCGCCGCGGCGGACGAAGAAGGCGATCACCGCGAAGGAGGCGGCGGCCATCAGCAGGATGACGCCGAGCGCGCCCACGTTGCCCATCCAGGCGAACAGCCGCAGCACCGGGGTGGTGGGGTCGCCCGCAGGCATGTCGTCGGTGATCGCGAAGGCCGCGATCACGAGCACGGAGATCGCGGACTGGAGCACGGAGCCGGTGGCGGGGGCGCCGCTGGACTTCTTCGTACGGCCGAAGCCGGCCGGCAGCAGCCCTTCGCGGCCCATGGCGAAGGCGTAGCGGGCGACGACGTTGTGGAAGCTCAGCAGCGCCGCGAACATGCCGGTGACGAAGAGGACGTGCAGGACGTCCGTGAAGGTGTTGCCGAGCCTGGCCTCGGTGAGCGAGAAGAGCAGCCCGGGCCCCTGCTCGGCCGACTGGCCGGTGATGGCGCCCGGTCCGGTGGCGACGGTGAGCGCCCAGGCGCTGAACGCGAGGAACAGCGCCGCATACCCGACGGCGAGGAACATCACCCGCGAGACGACGACGTGGGGGCGGCTGGTCTCCTCCGCATACACCGGGGACTGCTCGAAGCCGACGAACGCGGCGATGCAGAAGCAGAGAGCGGTGCCGAGGCCCGCGCCGGTGAGGGTCTCCGGGTTGAAGGCTCCCAGGGTGACGCCCTCGGAGCCCGGCTCGGCGATGGCGGCGACGTCGAAGATGACGACGAGCGCGCACTCGACGACGAGGAGGACCCCGAGCACCTTGGCGTTGAGGTCGATCTTCAGCCAGCCCAGTGCGGCGACGAGCGCGGCCGCGGCGAGGGCGGGCACCCACCAGGCGACGGTGATCTCCAGATAGGTGGCGAACAGGCCCGAGATCTCGAAGCCGAGAATGCCGTAGATGCCGACCTGCATCGCGCTGTACGCGACGAGGGCGACGAACGAGGCCCCGGCGCCCGCGGTGGAGCCGAGGCCGCGGGCTATGTACGCGTAGAAGGCGCCGGCGTTGTGGACGTGACGGCTCATCTCCGCGTAGCCGACGCTGAACAGCATCAGGACGACGCCGAGGATGACGTACAGCAGGGGCTGGCCGACGATGCCCATCACACCGAACACGGTGGGCATGACTCCGGCGACGACCATCAGCGGCGCGCTGGCGGCGAGCACGGACAGGAGCAGGCCTGCGGTGCCCAGGCGATCGGCGCACAGGGCGCGTTCCAGTCCCTTGTAGGTGCTGATCTCGCTGTCGGTGACAGCGGTTCTGGTGGCGCGCGTACTCGAACTGCCCGGCGACATGGCGGGGTGTGTCCTCTCTCGGATCAGACGGTGCCGAGCGCGGCGTTGCGCGCGGCATGGAACGCGTCGTACGGGTCCCGGTCCGGATAGGACCAGGGGGCCGGTGCGGCGTGCGGGCCGATGCGGTGGAACAGCGCGGCGGCCTCCGCGGACCTGCCCTCGCAGTGCTTCGCGTGGGCGAGGAAGTTGAGGTCCACGCGATTGCGGGGGTGGTCCTCACGCTCCCATTCCAGCCACCAGTCGAAGGCGGTCTTCATGACCTGCCGGGCACGGCGGCCGCTCCAGTGACCGGAGGCGAGCAGGTCGGCGGGCTCGATCCCGGTGGCGGCCAGCACCCGGTAGCGCTCCGCGTGCGCGACGACGGGCAGGACGGCGAGCGGCGAGTCCGCCGGGGCCTGTTCGGCGGCCCAGGCGGCGAAGTCGTACACCTCGTGGAGCGGGTCCTGGCCGGCGCCGGGGTGGCGTTCGGCGAGTCTGGCGGCCATCAGATGGTGGGCGTGGTGGTGCTCGGGGTGCCGGAAGCGCACCTCGTCGAAGAGGCGGGCGACCTCCTCCTCGGTGCCCAGGGTGCGGGCGAGGAGCAGCAGGGCGAGCCACGGAGTCGGGTCCTCGGGGGCGAGGTCCGCGGCGGCCCGGCATGCCGAACGGGCGTCATCCGGGCGCTCCTTGCCGCGCAGTGCCGCATGGACGGACGCACAGGCGAGGAGCGCGGTGGCGTCCGGGCTGCCGGGCTCGGCGAGCAGCCAGTCGCGCGCCCAGGCGGCGGTCGACGGGGCTTCGCCGAGCACGACGAGCCGGTGTCCGCGGCGGTCCCAGTCGTCCGCCGTCGCGGCGAGCATCGACCGTGCCGCGGTCCATCTCCCCTGCGCCAACTTCGCGCGTACGGTGATGAGTTCGGCGTCGTCGAGCGCCGAGTCGAAAGCCTGCCCGGAGCGTGCGGCGCGACGTCGGCCTCGGCCGAGCGGGGGCGGAGGTGGGGGCATCCGCGGGGCTTCCTTACTGCTGCGATGTGAGCGTGTGAGCGCGGGATGTGAGCGAGTGATCGCGCACAGCAAAGCGGTCCGGAAGGCTCCGAGTCAAGAGCGGTCTTGCGGGGTCAAGTCCCCTGGCTGGGGCGGCTGGTGGCCTGAGCGGTCCGGGTGGCGCCCGGGGGTGCGGAGGGGGCGCGGAGGGGGCGCCCTTCGTCGGGCTTTGTCCCCTCCCCGCCCCTTCCCGAACCAGGGCTCCGCCCCGGACCCGATCGCGGAGACTCCGCCCTCGGACCCTCGCGCCTCGGACTCCGGCGGGGCTGAGTTCCCGCGGCTCCGCCAGGACCCCGCCCCCTACGCCCTGGCGGGCGTGGGGCTGGGGCGTGGGGCTGCTCCTTCGGCCCGTCTGGCACTCGAGGACGGACACCCGAGCCCCACCTGCGACACCGGGCACATCCAACCCGCCCGACACCTGAGGACGCACACCCCGGCCCACCGGGTGGTATCAGGGCACCCAAGCCCGTCCGACGCTTGACGACAGACCCCGAGCCCCCCGAACGGCACACGATCCCATCGAACCGTCGGGCCCCGGACGGCACCGCACACATCAAGCCCGTCCGGCCCACCCGGCGGTATCGGCGCACACACAGGCCCGTCCGACGCTTGAGGACGGCCACCCCGGCCCCCCGCGAACGGCACACGATCCCATCGAACCGTCGAGCCCCGGACGGCACCGCACACATCAAGCCCCTCCGGCCCACCCGGCGGTATCGGGGCACACACAAGCTCGTCCGACGCTTGAGGACAGACCCCCGAGCCCCCCGGGACGGCACACGATCCCATCGAACCGTCGAGCCCCGGACGGCACCGCACACATCAAGCCCCTCCGGCCCACCCGGCGGTATCAGGGCACACACAAGCCCGTCCGACGCTTGAGGACAGACCCCCGAGCCCCCCGGGACGGCACCGGGCGCTCCCAGCGGGTTCAGGAAGGGTGGTGCAGGGGGCAAGCCCCCGTTGGCGCCCCGGGGCCGGGGCGAGGACCCGGGGGCGCTACGCCACCGCGTTGGCGGCCGCGCGGCCCGCGGCTCGGCCCGAGAAGATGCAGCCGCCGAGGAAGGTGCCTTCGAGGGAGCGGTAGCCATGAACGCCGCCCCCGCCGAAGCCCGCCGCCTCGCCCGCCGCGTACACGCCCGGCAGCGGCTCGCCGTCCGCCGTGAGGACGCGCGAGGAGAGGTCGGTCTCCAGGCCGCCGAGGGACTTGCGGGTCAGGATGTTGAGGCGCACGGCGATGAGGGGCCCGGCCTTGGGGTCCAGGATGCGGTGCGGGGAGGCCGTGCGGATGAGCTTGTCGCCGAGGTACTTGCGGGCGCCGCGGATCGCCGTGACCTGAAGGTCCTTGGTGAAGGGGTTGGCGATCTCCCGGTCGCGCGCGGTGATTTCGCGGCGCAGCGCGTCCTCGTCGATGAGCGGCTCCTTGGTGAGCGCGTTCATGCCGCGCACCAGCGCGCCGAGGTCCTTCTCGACGACGAAGTCCACGCCGTTGTCCATGAACGCCTTGACCGGGCCCGGCACGTCGGCCCGCGCGCGCCCGATGACGTCGCGCACCGACTTGCCCGTCAGGTCGGGGTTCTGCTCGGAGCCGGACAGCGCGAACTCCTTGCCGATGATGCGCTGGTCGAGGACGAACCAGGTGTAGTCGTACCCCGACGCCATGATGTGCTCCAGCGTCCCGAGCGTGTCGAAGCCGGGGAAGAGCGGCACGGGCAGCCGGCGTCCGCGTGCGTCGAGCCAGAGCGAGGACGGTCCGGGCAGGATCCGGATACCGTGCCGGGCCCAGATGGGGTTCCAGTTCTCGATGCCCTCGGTGTAGTGCCACATGCGGTCGCGGTTGATGTGGTGCCCGCCTGCCGACTCCGCGATGCCGAGCATCAGTCCGTCGACATGCGCCGGGACGCCGGAGAGCATCTTCTCGGGCGGCGTGCCGAGCCGCTCCGGCCACTGGGCGCGTACGAGATCGTGGTTCCCGCCGATGCCGCCGGAGGTGACGATCACCGCCTGGGCGCGGAGTTCGAAGGTCCCGGCGACCTCACGGCTGCTCGCCCTGCCGCGCTCCACCGAGGACGGCTCCAGGACCTCACCGGTCACGGTGTCCACGGTTCCGCCGGTACGGCCGAGTCCGGTCACCCGGTGCCGGAAGCGCAGTTCGACGAGGCCGCGCGCGACACCCTCCCTGACGCGCCGTTCGAACGGCGCGACGATGCCCGGCCCTGTCCCCCAGGTGATGTGGAAGCGCGGCACCGAGTTGCCATGCCCGTTCGCGTCGTACCCGCCGCGCTCGGCCCAGCCGACGACGGGGAAGAAGCGGACGCCCTGCGCGTGCAGCCAGGACCGCTTCTCACCGGCCGCGAAGTCGACGTACGCCTCGGCCCAGCGGCGCGGCCAGTGGTCCTCGTCGCGGTCGAAGCCGGCCGTGCCGAGCCAGTCCTGGAGCGCCAGTTCGCGACTGTCCTTGATGCGCATACGGCGCTGCTCGGGCGAGTCGACGAAGAAGAGGCCGCCGAACGACCAGTGGGCCTGCCCGCCGATGGACTGCTCGGGCTCCTGGTCGAGCAGGATGACGCGGCGGCCCGCGTCGACGAGTTCGGCGGTGGCCACGAGCCCGGCGAGCCCCGCTCCGATCACGATGACATCAGCGTCGTAGACCATGGGTGGTGTCCCTCTCGGAGCGGCGGGCCGGTGCTTCGGTGGCTTCGATCTTCGGTACGCGGCAGTAACCCGTCAACCGTTCGGGACGGACGGAACGGCGGGCCGACGGTGAAGGACGTCCTGGGCCGGTGATTTCATGGCGGTATGAGTGCCGATTCGAGTCCCGCCGACGAAATCCTCGACATCGTCGACGAGAACGACGAGGTCATCGGGCAGGCCCCGCGCGGTGAGGCCTACGCGCGAGGCCTGCGCCATCGCTGCGTGTTCGTCCAGGCCCGCGACGCCGACGGCCGGATCTTCGTCCATCGCAGGACGGCGACCAAGCTCGTCTTCCCCTCCCTGTACGACATGTGGGTCGGCGGAGTCGTGGGCGCGGGCGAGTCGTACGACGACGCGGCCCTGCGCGAGGCCGAGGAGGAACTGGGCGTCTGGGGACTCCCCCGGCCGGTCCCGCTCTTCGCGTTCCTGTACGAGGCCCCCGCATCCGATCCGGAGCAGATCTGGCAGACCTGGTGGTCGGCCGTGTACGAGGTCCGCTGCGAACTGCCGGTGGACCCGCAGGCCGAGGAGGTCGCCTGGCACGCCTTCGTGCCGGAGGCGGAGCTGGAGGCGCGTCTCGGCGAGTGGGAGTGGGTGCCGGACGGCCTCGAGGCGTACGAGAGGCTGCGCGCCTACCGGGCGTCCGCTGCCCCGACCGACTGAGTCCGCCCGGCGAGGACGTCGGAGAGCGTCCGGGCCTGGGCGTCGGTGATGCCCTGAGCGAGCGGGATCGTACGAGGGCTGAAGCCGCCCGTGCACACGGCGATCGGGCTCGCGTCCGTGCGGACCCAGCGCGGGCCGTCCGCCAGGTGGTGCTTCCGCAGCACCTCGGCCAGCTGCGGCGCGGTCGCCGCCGGTATGCCGCAGGACACGAGCGCCCGCTCGACGACCTCGACGGCCTCGTCGGGGATGTCGGCGTCGCCGAGTATCGGAAGCAGGAGCAGCAGTCGCTGTGCCGGGTCGGTGAGTCCGGCCCCGCCGTCCGCGTCCGCCGCGGCGATGGCGGTCAGCTCGGACCAGGACAGCCCGGGGCCCGCGGGCTCCTCGTCGTACTGGCCGAGGTGGCCGAGTCGCCCCCACTCCGGGTGGTGGATGAAGTAGTCCACACCACCGCCCTCGTCCTCGAAGGTGCGGAACACCACCATGGCCGTGTGCCCGCGCCCGAAGGGCACGCGCAGCACCGGCCAGGGCGCGTCCGCGTCGCTGAGCCTGTCCAGCATCTCCTCGAAGTCCCCGGCGTCCGTCACCTCTTCGACCTCGGCCGCCGATATCCACAGATGGGCGAGCCAGAACGCCGGGTCGGTGGCGAGCTCCTCTCCCGCGGTCAGCTCGGCCTCTTCCAGGTATTCGGGGACACGCACCTCATCGATCATGCCGGGACGCTGTCCACCGGCACCGACAACGCCGCCGGTAGGGTGCGACGCGTGAGCGACTTCGTGCAGACCCTGCGGCTCTGGTTCGCACCGCGGCGGATCCGGGACGAGGGCGAGACCCCCGACTATCGCTTCTCGCTCGCCAACGAACGCACCTTCCTCGCCTGGATCCGTACCGCGCTCGCACTCATCGGCGGCGGCTTCGCCGTCGACCAGTTCCTGCCCGACCTGCGCTGGGGTGTCCGCGTGGGGCTGTCGCTCGCGCTGATCGGGGCGGGCGTGCTCTGTGCGCTGCGGGCCGTCAATCACTGGGTGCGGTGCGAGCGGGCGATGCGGCACGGTGAGGATCTGCCCGTGTCGCGCTTCCCGACGGTGCTGGCGCTGGTCGTGGGGGCCGTGTCGGTCGCCATGGTGGTGGTCGTGGCCCGGGGGCGAGGGTGAGCCGGGCGGAGGCACGGGATCCGGGGCTGCAGCCGGAACGGACCCGGCTGGCGTGGCGGCGTACGACGCTGTCGTTCACGGTGGTCGCCGTGCTGGCGGCACGGCAGGTCGTGCACCGCGAGGACGTCACCTCGGACGACCTGGTCGCCCTGGCGCTCAGCGTGCTCGTATGGCTGGGGTTCCTGCTCGTGGCCCACTGGCGCATCGGGGCGATGAGCACGGGACGGCCGCCGGGCGCGATGCCGGCCGGGCAGGCCGTCGGCGCCACCCTGTGCACGCTCGCGCTCGCCGCGTTCGGCGTCGCGATCGTGTGGTGACGCCCGACGTGAGACACGGGGCCCGGGGGCTGGTCAGCTCTCCCAGTCGACGGTGACGACGATCTTTCCGTGGGTGTGGCCCTCCTGGCTGAGCCGCTGTGCGTCCGCGGTCTTCTCGAGCGGGAAGCTGCGGGCCACACGGACCTCGATGACCTCCTCCTCGGCGAGCTCGCTCAGCCGGTAGAGGTCCGCGGTGTTGGGTCGTACGAAGACGTAGCGCCCGCCGAGCGTGGTCACCGCCGGGTCGGCGATGGAGGCGAGCCGGCCGCCCGGCGCAAGCAGCTCCGGGGAGAGCGCGAGCGTGTCGCCGCCGATCATGTCGAAGACCGCCTGGACTCCGTCGGGCGCCAGGGCCCGTACCCGCTCGACGAGCCCCTCGCCGTACGTCACCGGCTCCACGCCGAGGTCGCGCAGATGTTCGTGCGACGGTTCACTGGCGGTGCCGATCACGCGGGCGCCGAAGTGGTGGGCGAGCTGTACGGCCATGGACCCGACACCGCCGGCCGCGGCGTGCACGAGGATCGTGTCGCCCTGCCCGACGCCCAGTGCCTGTGTGAGCACCTGGTACGCCGTGAGTCCGGCCAGCGGCAGCCCGGCGGCCTCCTCGAAGCTCAGGTTGCGGGGCTTGCGGGCGAGCGCGCGGACCGGGGCCGCGACGTACTCGGCGAAGGTGCCGCGGCAGAGGAAGTCCTCGCGGGCATAGCCCATGACCTCGTCCCCGACGGCGAACTCGGGCACCGCCAGCCCGGGCTGGACGACGACCCCGGAGACGTCCCAGCCGGGGACCACCGGGAAGACGGTGTCGACGAGCCCGTCCAGGAGGCCCTCGCGGGACTTCCAGTCGACCGGGTTGACGGCCGCTGCCCGCACCTTGACCAGGACATGGTCGGGGCCGACCTTCGGCTCCGGGAGTTCGCCGTACTCCAGGACCTCGGGACCGCCGTAGCGGCGGTAGCTGATCGCCTTCATGCTCCGACCCTCCGGCGCGCCCGGGGCTCGCGCAAGCCGGACGGGCCGCTCCGGGGGGACGCCTGAGGGAAGACCTTTACCGCGGCACGCCACCGAAACCGTGAGGAAACGGCTATTTCGGACTAGCCTGAGCGAGGTCGGAAAACACGCCGAACACCCCGAAGGTGAGCGTCATGACCGTTCTCCACCAGGAGCACTCCACCCACGAGCACACCCACGGACCGGCCTGCGGGCACACCGAGATCGTGCACGGCGACCACATCGACTACGCGCACGACGGTCATCTGCACCGCTCGCACCAAGGGCACTGGGACGAGTGCGAGCCGGGCGGGCATGTCACCCACGGCGAGCACACCCACCAGCACGGCAACGGCTGCGGGCACACCGCGGTGCGCCACGGGGACCACGTCGACTACGTCCACGACGGCCACCGCCACGCCGCCCACGACGGGCACTGGGACGACCACTGACCGCGCTTCCCCCAGGAGGCGGTCCACTGGCAGTCTGACCTCGTCAGTTCGACCACTCTCCTGGGGGAGCCACGGTGTCTGCCACCGATCCGTACACCGTTCAGCTCGCGCCGACCGTGCACGCGTATGTGCAGCCCGACGGCGGCTGGTGCCTGAACAACGCCGGATTCGTCAGTGACGGGGAGTCCACGCTCCTCGTCGACACCGCCGCCACCGAGCGGCGCGCCCGGCTGCTGCGCGAGGCGCTCCTCGCGACCGGCGCCCCGCTGCCGCGGACGCTGGTCAACACGCACCACCACGGGGACCACACCTACGGCAACGCCCTGTTCGCGCCGGAGGCGACCGTCCTCGGCCATGAGGCCTGCCGCCAGGAGGTGCTCGCCGCCGGGCACCAGCTCCACCTCATCTGGCCGGACACCGACTTCGGCGACATCACGATCACCGCGCCGGACATGACGTACAGCGAGCGCCTCACCCTCCGCGCGGGCGGGACGGAGGTCCGGCTGATCCACCCGGGCGTGGCGCACACGGTCGGCGACACGATCGTCCATCTGCCGGAGCACGGGATCGTGTTCACCGGCGACCTGATCTTCAACGGCGGTACGCCCTTCCTCCTGATGGGCTCGCTCAGCGGCTCGCTGCGGGCGCTGGAACTGCTGCGTTCGCTGGACGCCGGAACCGTCGTCCCGGGCCACGGCCCGGTCGGCGACCCGTCGGCCTACGACGCGACCGAGCGCTACCTGCGGTACGTCGCCGAACTCGCCGAGACCGGCAGGGCCAAGGGGCTGACGCCCCTGGAGACGGCCAGGGGCGCCGATCTCGGGGAGTTCGCCGAACTGCCCGAGAGCGAGCGGCTCGTGGCCAATCTGCACCGCGCGTACGCCGAGCTGGACGGGGAGCCCGAGGGCTCGCCGCTGGACCTCGTCACGGTCCTCGGGGACATGACGGTGATGAACGGGGGCGTGCCCGTGGCATGCCACGCGTGAGGCTCCCGTCCCGGGTTCGTCCGGCACCGTCCGGGCGGCCCGGATTCCGTCCTCGAACGCCGGACGGGCTCCCATCAGCCGATACCGCCGGGTGGACCCGCGTGTCCGTCCTCGAACGCCCCGACCGGCTGCCGGCCTCGTCCCCACCCCCGCCCCGCCCCCGCTACCAGCGCGGGACCGGTGGGGTGCGCCACGACGGGTCCACGTGGCGCATCGCCGCCGCGTCGTCGCGTTCGCGCATCGTGCCGTCGTCCTCCAGCCACCGCCGGTGCAGCACGGCCAGCCGTTCCCGGTCGAGCTCGACGCCGAGGCCCGGCGCGTCGGAGACGGTCAGGCGTCCGTGCTCGAAGGTGTGGCGGGCGGTGAGGACGTCCTCCGTCTGCCAGGGGTAGTGGCTGTCGCAGGCATGGTGCAGGTCCGGGACGGTCGCCGCGACATGCGTCATCGCGGCAAGGCTGATCCCCAGATGCGTGTTGGAGTGCATCGAGAGGCCGACACCGTACGTCCGGCAGATCGCGGCCAGTTCGCGCGTCCTGCGCAGTCCGCCCCAGTAGTGGTGGTCGGAGAGCACGATCCGCACGGCGCCACGTGCGAAGGCGTCCGGGATCTCGGGGAAGGTCGTCACGCACATGTTGGTCGCCAGCGGCACATCGGTGCCCGCCGCGACCTCGGCCATGCGGTCGGTGCCGCTCGCCGGGTCCTCCAGGTACTCGAGGACGTCCTTGAGCTGTTCGGCGACGTACAGGGACGTCTCCACCGACCAGGCGCCGTTGGGGTCGAGGCGCAGCGGCCGGCCGGGGAAGGCCTCGGCGAGCGCGCGGACCGCCGCGATCTCCGCGTCGGGCTCGAAGACGCCGCCCTTGAGTTTGAAGGACGTGAAGCCGTGCTCGCGCTCGAAGCGGCGGGCCTGGGCGACGACACCCGCGGGGTCGAGCGCGGCGCCCCAGTCGTCCGCCTCGCCGCCCGCCGGATGGGCGGCCCAGCGGTAGAAGAGATACGCGCTGTACTCGACGGAGTCGCGGACCTTGCCGCCCAGCAGGGCGTGCACGGGCAGCCCGAGCGTCTTGCCGAGGGCGTCCAGGCAGGCGACCTCGAAACCGGAGACGACCGAGAGCCGGAGCTTGTCGGCGGTCTGGACGCCGCGCAGTCCGCCCGCGTCGACGCTCTCGTCGGCGGCCCGTGAATCGCCGCACACCGTCTCCGCGAGGCCGAAGAGCCCGTTCAGATCCGTGACCGAGTGGCCGGGCAGCGCATCGGCGAGGGGGCGGGCGAGGTCGAGGTACTTCCCGTCGCCGTACGTTTCGCCCACGCCCGTCACGCCGCCACGGGTCACGACCTCGACGATGAGACGCGGGGTGTACGGCTGGTGGACGCCCTGGGTGTTGAGCAACGGCGGATCGGCCATGAGGATCGGGGTGAGCCGGACCGTGTCGATGAGCAGCGCGGTATCCATACGTGAACTCTATTCAGGGATACAACCCACGGCCAGAGTGCGGAGCAGGCTTTCGGGTCACGCTCTGGACGACATACCGACTGGTCGGTCATCATGGTCGGGATTCGTCAGCCGCCCAGGAGGTGCCCCCGATGAGCTCAGTCCACCCGCCAGGCCTCGAGCCCGAGCAGCTGCGCGGCTTCCTCGACCGCGAGCGGCCGGGCCTGGTGAACGGACCGCTCAGCGCCCGGCTGATCCAGGGCGGCCGGTCCAACCTCACGTACACCGTCACCGACGGCGCGGGCCACTGGGTGGTCCGCAGGCCCCCGCTCGGGCATGTCCTCGCCACCGCCCACGACATGAAGCGCGAGCACCGGGTCATCGAAGCGCTGCACCCGACGGCCGTCCCGGTGCCGCAGCCGCTGCTGCTGTGCGAGGACGAGTCGGTGCTCGGCGCGCCCTTCTACGTGATGGAGTTCGTCGAGGGCACCCCGTACCGCACGGCCGAACAACTCGCCCCGCTCGGCCCCGAGCGCACCCGCAACGCCGTCCTCGGCCTCGTCGACACGCTCGTCGAGCTGCATGCCGTGGACCCCGGGTCCGTGGGCCTGGGCGACTTCGGCCGGCCCGAGGGCTTCCTCGACCGGCAGCTGCGCCGCTGGGGCAAGCAGCTCGCGGCCTCCCGGGGCCGCGAGCTGGCGGGCATCGACGAGCTGCACGCGACCCTCGGCCGCGCACTGCCGGAGTCACCGGCACCCGCCGTCATCCACGGCGACTACCGCCTCGACAACGTCCTGATCGGCGACGACGACCGGATCAAGGCGGTCCTCGACTGGGAGATGTCCACGCTCGGCGACCCGCTCACCGACCTCGGGCTGCTCGTGATGTACAGCCAGAAGCTGGAGGTCCCCGACTCCCCGGTCAGCACGACGGCCGGGGCCGCCGGCCACCCGGAACCGGAGGAGCTGATCGAGCGCTACGCCGCCCGCTCCGGCCGCGACATCTCCGCCATCTCCTGGTACACGGCGTTCGCCTGGTTCAAGCTCGCCGTGATCCTGGAGGGCATCCACTACCGCTACACACTCGGGCAGACCGTCGGCGCCGGCTTCGACCGCATCGGCGAGCTCGTCCCCGTCTTCATCGAGCACGGCCTCACCACCCTGCAGGAAGGCTGATCACACCCATGGACTTCGGATTCGACGCGCGCACCGAGGAGCTGCGGGACAGGCTCCTCGCCTTCATGGACGAGTACGTGTACCCGGCCGAGGCGGTCGCCCACGACCAGCACGCCCGGCTCGCATCCCCGTGGGACACCCCGGCGGTGATCGAGGACCTCAAGGCCGAGGCCCGCAGGCAGGGCCTGTGGAACCTCTTCCTCCCCGACGCGGAGTACGGGGCCGGGCTGACCAATCTCCAGTACGCGCCGCTCGCCGAGATCACCGGCCGCTCCCCGCATCTGGCGCCCACCGCGCTGAACTGCGCGGCGCCGGACACCGGCAACATGGAGGTGCTCGCCCTCTTCGGTTCCGACGAGCAGAAGAAGCAGTGGCTGGAGCCGCTGCTGGCCGGTGAGATCCGCTCCGCCTTCGCGATGACCGAGCCCGAGGTGGCCTCGTCCGACGCGACCAATATCGAGACGCGGATCGAGAGGGACGGCGACGAGTACGTCATCAACGGCCGCAAGTGGTACATCTCCGGGGCGATGAACCCGAACTGCAGGATCTTCATCGTCATGGGCAAGACCGACCCGGACGGCCCGGACATCCGCCGTCAGCAGTCGATGATCCTCGTCCCGCGCGACACGCCCGGACTCGAGGTCCGCCGCGCGATGCAGGTGTACGGCTTCGAGGACCATCTGCACGGCGGCCACGCCGAGGTCGTCTTCGACAACGTCCGCGTACCGGCGTCGCACCTGATCGGCGAGGAGGGCGGCGGATTCGCGATCGCCCAGGCGCGCCTCGGCCCGGGCCGGATCCACCACTGCATGCGGCTGATCGGCATGGCCGAGCGGGCCATCGAGCTGATGTGCCGCCGGGCCGTGTCGCGTACCGCCTTCGGCAAGCCGATCGCCCAGCAGGGCGTGGTGCAGGCCTGGATCGCGGACGCCCGGGTCGCCGTCGAGCAGCTGCGGCTGCTCGTGCTGAAGACCGCGTGGCTGATGGACACGGTCGGCAACCGCGGCGCACACACCGAGATCCAGGCCATCAAGATCGCCACGCCGCGCGCGGTCGTGGACATCCTCGACAAGGCGGTGCAGGTGCACGGCGCCGGCGGCGTCAGCCAGGACTTCCCGCTGGCCGAACTGTGGGCGGCGGCGCGGACGCTGAAGCTGGCGGACGGCCCCGACGAGGTGCACCAGCGGTCGCTGGCACGGCAGGAGCTGAAGAAGTACCTGTAGCCGGGGCCAGGGTCTGTCCTCCGGATCAGGCCGGATCGGGGATCCGGCAGGATCCGGAGGACAGGCCTAAGGACGCAGAGCGCGCAGCAGCAGGTCGGCGAGGTGATCGGCGACCTGCTGCGGCGTGAGCGGCCCGTCCGGGCGGTACCAGGTGGACAGATGGTGGACCGAGCCGAAGTGGTAGTCCACGACCAGGTCCGCGGGGGTGGCGTCGGAGAACACCCCGCTGCGCTGACCCTCCTCGATGAGCGCCCGGAAGCGCTCGTGATAGCGCCTGCGCTCGGCACGGACCTGCTTGTTCTTCTCGGGGCTGAGATGGTGCATGGACCGGAAGAAGATCGCGGCGTCGTCCAGGTTCTCGATGGTGGTCACGACGACGTCGGCGGCCGCGTCCCGCAGCCGCTCCTCGACCGGGGCGTCCGCCTCGGCGAAGGCGTCGAGGCGCTCCTGCTGCAGTCTCAGCACACGGGAGTAGACCTCTTGGAGGAGATCCTCCTTGGAGCCGAAGTAGTGGTACAGCGCGCCCTTGGTGACGCCCGCCGCCTCGACGATCTCCTGGACGGACGTGCGGTCGTACCCCTGCTCGGCGAAGAGCCGGGTGGCGGCGGCCAGCAGCCTCTGGGGGACGGGAGTGCCGTTCCCGTCCGTCGTCCTGGCCATTGCCGCCACCCGCCTTTCTCTCGGATCGTGTTCTTGGAGCAGTCGCGTCATGCCCGGGAACGCAGTTCCCGCCTGAGGATCTTCCCACTTGTCGTCTTGGGGAGCTCCTCCAGGACCTCGACCTGACGTGGGTACTTGTACGCGGCCAACCGCTCCTTGCAGTACCCGGCCAGCTCATCGGCGTCCACGGAGGCGCCCGGACGGAGGCTGACGTACGCCTTCACGGTCTCGCCGCGGTACTCGTCGGGGACGCCGACGACGGCCGCCTCGCGGACCGCCGGGTGGGTGTAGAGGACGTCCTCCACCTCGCGCGGCCAGACCTTGAAGCCGGAAGCGTTGATCATGTCCTTCTTGCGGTCGACGACGTACAGCCAGCCGTCGGCGTCCATGAAGCCGATGTCGCCGGTGCGCAGCTCCCCGTCGGGGAAGCCGGCTGCGGTGGCGTCGGGCAGCTGCCAGTAGCCCAGCGCGAGCTGCGGCCCGCGGACGGCTATCTCGCCCTGCTCGCCGAAGGGCACGTCGTCGCCGTTGTCGTCGATGATGCGGACGACGGTGTCGGGGCCGGGGAGGCCGACGGAGAGGGTGCCGGAGGCCGGGTCGACCGGGGCCTCCTTCTCGGGCGGAACGGAGGCGCACGGGGCGGTGCACTCGGTGAGTCCGTAGCCGTTGCGGATGTACGGGCCGAAGCCGGCGCGGAACTTCTCGACGAGGGCGGGCGGGACGGGCGCGCCGCCCGAGGAGATCACCTGGAAGGACGCGAAGTGGCCGGGGGTGACCCCCGGGTGGGCGGCCAGCGCCATGAAGGCGGTGGACGGGCCCACGGTGTAGGCGGGCCGGTGCTCGGCGAAGGCGTCGAGGACGACGCCCGCGTCGAAGCGGTAGGCGAGGGCGAGCGTGCCGGCGTTGGCGATGCAGGCGGCGAGCTCGCAGACCATGCCGGTGATGTGGAAGAGGGGCGCGAGCGCGAAGTAGCAGGCGCCCTCCGGGACGGGGTGGCCGGTGCGCTGGCGCTCGGCGTTGTACGTGAGGGCGCCGTGCGGATTCATGGCGCCCTTGGGCCTGCCGCTGGTGCCGGAGGTGTAGCTGATCAACGCCACGTCCGAGGCGGTGGGTTCAGGATCTCCGGGTGCCGGGAGGCCCGCACGCGCGACGGTGAGGAGGTCGTCGGTGTCGTCCGGCTTCGGCAGCCGTTCGAAGCCGAGGACGCGCTCGTCGTCGCGGGTCTGCAGGTCCAGCTCGCAGGCGGTGACGGCGAACCGCACGGGCGAGCCGGCCGCGGTCTTGCGCAGATACGCGTCCCAGGCACGGTCCGAGCAGATCAGCCCCGCCACGTCCGCGTCCTGGAGCACATGGGCGACCTCGGCGGACTTGTACATGGGGTTGAGCGGGACGACGGTCGCCCCGGCCTTCCAGGCGCCGAGCAGCGCGAGCACGAAGTGCGGCGTGTTCTGGAGCATGAGCGCGACACGGTCGCCGCGCTCGATACCGCGGGCGGCGAGGTGACCGGCGACGGAGTCGGAGAGCGCGTCGGTCTCGGCGTAGCTCAGACGGCCGTCGAAGTAGGCGAGGGCGGTGTGCTCCGGGGCCCGTTCGACGGCGGCGCGGAAGGAGTGGACGACGGTCTCCGGCGGGGACACGGGCGCGCGCTGGACGTCCGTGAGCTGGGCGAGCCAGGGCTTGGCGGCGTAGATCGACCGCGGTCCGGTCACCGGCGCGCCCCTTCCCACTTCTGCTGGATGTGGTTCATCCCGTCGAGCCAGCGGCCGGTGTCGGTGGCGCGGGCCTGGTAGTACCCGGCGACCTCGCGGTGCGGCAGGATCAGGAAGCGGTCGGCCTCCATGCCCTCGAAGAGGGCGTCGGCGACGTCCTCGGGCTCGATGGCGGTGGGGCCGAGCACGAGTTCGCCGGCCGATCCGGCGGCGGTGAGCATGTCCGTACGGACGCCCTGCGGGCAGATGGCGTGGACCTTGAGGCCGCGGTGACGGTACGTCAGCGACAGCCACTCGGCGAAGGCGACGGCCCCGTGCTTCGTGACGCTGTACGGCGCGGCGCCGATCATGGTGAGCAGTCCGGCAGCGGAGACCGTGGAGACGAAGCGGCCGCTGCCGCGCTCCAGCCAGTCGGGGAGCAGGGCGCGCACGGCACGGACGTGGGCCATGAGGTTGACGTCCCAGGCGGCCGCCCAGACGTCCTCGTCGGCGAACGCGTCGCCGGGCGAGGCGAGACCGGCGTTGGCGCAGTAGATGTCGACGGTGCCGTCGAGCGCCTCGCGGGCCTCGGCCACGACGGCGGAGGCGTCGCCGGGGACGGGGGTGGCGCCGATCTCGTCGGCGATCGCCTTGGTCCTGCCGGGGTCGAGGTCGTTGACGACGACCCGCGCGCCCTCCGCGACGAACCGGCGGGCCAGCGCGGCCCCGATGCCTCCGCCCGCTCCCGTGACCACCACATGCGCGCCCTGCACCGTACTCATGGGACCTGCCTCTCCGTCGCGGCTCACTCCAGACGGCAGACTAACCAGTCGGTATGTTCGTGCGGAAGGGGCCGGCGCGAACCTGCGGAGGGGCCGGCGCGAACCGTCGCGTCCGGCTCGTTCCGCACGGCCCGGACGCACGCTAGCGTGCGTGCCCATGACAGATGTAGCGATCACGGAGGTGGTGCGATGAGCCTGTCCAGACGGGGTCTGCTCGCGGCAGGAGGCGCGGTCGGCGCCCTGGCGGCCGTGGCCGCACCGGCCGCGGCACGGGACGGCCGGAGCCGGGTCCGTACCGGATTCGAGCGGCTCGCCGCCGACGGATACGGGCTGCTCGCCGGGCAACGGGTCGGTGTCGTCACCAACCCGACGGGGATCACCCGCGACACCCGCCACATCGTGGACGTCATGCACGCCGACGACCGGGTGAACCTGATGGCCGTCTTCGGCCCCGAGCACGGCTTCCGGGGCACCGCCCAGGCAGGCGGCTCCGAGGGACGCTACGACGACCCGGCGACCGGGCTGCCCGTCCACGACACGTATCTGAAGAGCGGACAGCCGCTCGCGGACATCTTCACCGCGTCCGGCGTGGAGACGATCGTGTTCGACATCCAGGACGCGGGCGCCCGCTTCTACACGTACATCTGGACGATGTACGACTGCATGGTGGCCGCCGCGCTCGCGGGGAAGCGCTTCGTCGTCCTGGACCGGCCGAACCCGGTCACGGGGCGGGCGGCGCTCGGCCCGGTCCTGGACCGGGCGTTCGCGACCTTCGTCGGCCGCGAGCCCATCGCACAGGCCCACGGCATGACGGTCGCCGAGCTGGCCGGGCTCTTCAACGGCGAGTTCCTGGCACAGCCGGTGGAGCTGGAGACCGTCCGGATGTCGGGGTGGCGCCGCCACGACTTCTACGACGCGACCGGGCTGCCCTGGGTGCCACCGAGTCCGAACATGCCGACGCCCGACACGGCGCTCGTCTACTCCGGGACCTGCCTGTTCGAGGGCACGAACCTGTCGGAGGGCCGCGGGACGACCCGCCCGTTCGAGCTGCTCGGCGCGGAGGGCGTCGACCGCGCGTGGGCGGAGGCGGCGAACGCCCTGGAACTGCCCGGTGTGCGGTTCCGCGAGGCGTACTTCGCCCCGACCTTCTCCAAGTTCCAGGGGAAGACGGTCGGCGGCGTCCAGGTGCACGTCCACGACCGGGAGGAGTACGACCCGGTGCGCACCGGAATCGGCCTGCTGGTGACGGCGAAGCACAGCTGGAGCGGCTTCGCGTGGCGGCCGGACAACTGGATCGACAAGCTGACCGGGTCCACGCGGGTGCGCACGCTGATCGACGCGGGGGCGGGGACGGACGAGGTCGTCGGGGCCTGGCAGCAGGACCTCGCCGCTTTCCGGGCCGTGCGGAAGGGGTACTTGCTGTACCGCTGAGCCGGGTGGACCGGAGCACGACGGGCCGGACCACGGCCGTCCGGGGGCGAGCCCTCCGCGCAGAGCCGACCGGTGCGGGCGATCCCGTGCAGCGCACGGCCGGGTGCTTGGACCGCCCCCTGGCCCGATCCTGCTCCGGTCACCCCGTGACCAGCACCCGAAAGGGATACAAATGGCTTATGCGCGGATTTTCGGGTCGCGTCTGGCGTGCATTGCCCGGCTCACCCATGCGCCACCATGAAACCGGTCGGATTCGTCGTCCGGGACATGGCCGTCAAGGGCCCCAGGAGCACGACCGGCCCCGTCGGGAAGGGCCGTGGCGGCTGCTGCGGCGCGTGCGTTCGCTGCTGGGGGTGCACAGCCTCGCCGGCCAGGTGTTCCTCCTGCAGCTCCCGGTCGTGGTGCTGCTCGTCGGCGCCGCGCTGGCGGCTCTCGTGGTGCAGGCTCGGCACGCCAGCCTGACGGATGCCCGTAACCGAACGCTTGCCGCGGCCGAGACGTTCGCGAACTCCCCCGGGGTCCTGGCGGCATTGCACGGCCCCGACCCGACCGGGGTGCTGCAGCCGGGCGCCGAGGCGGCCCGGAAGGCGGCAGGCGTCGATGCGATCATCGTGTACAGGCTGGACGGGATCACCCTCACCCACAGCGACCCGACTCAGATCGGGAAGCACGTCATCGGCCCCTACGCAGAGGCGGCGGCCGGCAGGGCCTTCACCAGAACCTTCCACGGGTCACTGGGTCCTTCCGTCGTCTCGGCGGTACCTGTGAAGGGCGCCGACGGCTCGGTCGTCGCCGTCGTCTCCTCCCCCGTCACGGTCGGGAACGTGGAGCACCGGGTGAACCGGCAGCTGCCGCTCCTGTTCGGGGGCGCGGCCGCGGCTCTGGCCCTCGCCGCAGGTGGGGCCGGACTCGTGAGCCGTCGGTTGCTGCGGCAGACCCATGGCCTGGGCCCGGCCGAGATGACCCGGATGTACGAGCACCATGACGCGGTCCTGCACGCGGTGCGGGAGGGGGTGCTGATCATCGGAAGCGACGGCCGGCTGCTGCTGGCCAACGACGAGGCCCGGCGGCTGCTGAACGTGCCGGTGGACGCGGAGCATCGCCGGATCACCGATCTGGGGCTGGAGGCGGACCTTGCCGAGCTGCTGGCCTCCGGTCGTCCGGTCACCGACGAGGTACACCTGGCGGCCGACCGGCTGCTGGCGGTCAGCAAGCGGCTCACCGCCTCCCACGGGCCGGCGAGCGGCGTGGTGACGCTGCGGGACACCACCGAGCTGCACGCGCTCTCCGGGAGGGCCGAGACGGCCCACGAACGCCTGAAGCTGCTCCACGACGCCGGGGGACGGGTCGGGACCACCCTGGATGTCACGCGCACCGCCGAGGAGCTCGCGGAGGTGGCGGTCCCCCGATTCGCCGACGTCGTGACCGTCGAGCTCCTGGACCCGGTCCTGCGCGGCGAGGAGCCGTCCGGTACGAGCACCGAGATGCGCCGCACTGCCGTCATCGGCCGGAAGGCGGAGCACGCCGCCCACCCCGTCGGCGAGCTGGTCCGCTTCGTCGCCGCCAACCCCTTCGCCGCGGGGGCGGACAGCGGCCGAGCGGCCCTTGTGGCCGACCTGAGCTCCTCCGACGACTGGCGGGGCCAGGACCTCGAACATGCCCGGAGAGTCCTTGACCACGGCATCCACTCCCTGATCGTGGTCCCGCTGCGGGCGCGGGGGGTGGTGCTCGGGGCGGCGGACTTCTGGCGGGCGAATGCTTCTCCGGCGTTCGAGGAGGAGGAAGTGTCCTTCGCCGAGGAGCTCGCCGCCCGGGCAGCGGTCTGCATCGACAACGCCCGCCGCTACACCCGCGAGCACACCATGGCCGTCACCCTGCAACGCAGACTGCTGCCCCGCGGGCTGCCCGAGCAGACCGCCCTCGAGGTGGCCTACCGCTACCTGCCGGCCAGGGCCGGGGTGGGCGGGGACTGGTTCGATGTCATCCCTCTGTCCGGTGCACGGGTGGCCCTGGTGGTCGGCGATGTCGTCGGCCACGGCCTGCACGCCGCGGCGACCATGGGCCGGCTGCGCACCGCCGTTCACAACTTCTCCGCCCTGGACATGCCTCCGGAGGAGCTGCTGAGCCGTCTGGACGAGCTGGTGACCGCTATCGACGCCGACGAGGCCGCCGCCGGGGAGAACGGACAGGGGATCACCGGGGCCACCTGCCAGTACGCCATCTACGATCCCACCTCCGGGCAGGTGGCAGCCGCCAGCGCCGGCCACCCGGGCCTCGCCGTGATCCACCCTGACAAGACGCCGGCCTTCCCCCGGGTGCCCGTCTCCCCACCGCTGGGCCTGGGTGCCGGCCTGCCCTTCCAGAGCGCCGAACTGACCGTGCCCGAGGGGTCCCGGCTGGTGCTCTACACCAACGGGCTGATCGAGGACCGCGTCCGCGGCCCAGACGCCGGGCTGGAGGCCCTGCGCAGGGCCCTGGCCGGGCCCGACCGCACCCCGGAGGGCACCTGCACCGCGGTGATCGAGGCCATGCAGCCCACCCAGCCCAGGGACGACATCGCACTCCTGGTGGCACGCACGCGCCGACTGGGCGGCGCACAGGTCGCCGAGTGGGACGTGCCCTGTGACCCGGCGGCAGTGGCCCCGGCTCGCACCGCCTGCGTCCGCCGGCTGGAGGACTGGGGCCTGGGGCATATCGCCTTCACCGCCGAGCTCATCCTCAGTGAGCTGATCACCAACGCCATCCGCTACGGCACCGAGCCCATCACCGTCCGACTGCTCCGCGACCGCACCCTGATCTGCGAGGTCTCGGACGGCAGCAGCACCTCGCCCCGCCTGCGCCGGGCCAAGGTCACCGACGAGGGCGGCCGTGGGCTCTTCCTGGTCGCCCAGCTCGCCGAGCGCTGGGGCACGCGCCACACGCGCACCGGCAAGGCCATCTGGACCGAACAGTCGCTCCACAACGGCGCCACGCCGACGGCGGGAGGCCTCGGCGAGATGCTGCTCGGCCGGGGGGACGACACGGAGTTGTGACGGCGATCCTGCCCCGTCGCCGCACGGCCGGCCGTAAGGAACCGGCTCACGGGCCCGGCCCCGGCTTCGGGCCGGTGGTCACGGCGGACAGGACACCGATGTCGGCCTCGTCGGCCGCCGGATCTCTGGGTCGAGGTGGCCGAGTACCCTGGCCTCGACGGCCGCCGCGCCGACCCGGTGGACCAGGGAGGCACAACGGAGGGCGTGACGGGCGGCCGGTGGGTCGGCCGGAGGGAGTCGTCGTGACTGCGCCTCGTGCCCGAACAGCGGCCGTCTCCGGTTGCCTCGCCGTCGTGGCGCTGGTCATGGCCGCCTGCGGCGGCACAGCGACCGAGACCCCCCAGAAGCCGTCGCTGGCCACCTCCGCCGAGGACGTGGGCGGCATGGCCTCGCTGATCGCCGCGGCGAAGAAGGAGGGCGTGCTCCGCGCGATCGCGATTCCGAGCGGCTGGGCCAACTACGGCGGTCTGACGGACGGCTTCGAGAAGAAGTACGGGATCGAAGTGACGGTCGACGATCCAGAGGGCCACAGTCAGGACGAGATCGACGCCATGAAGAAGCGCCGGGGGCGGGCCGACGCCCCCGACGTGCTCGACCTGGGGGACGCCTTCGCACGGTCGGCGGCTCGGCAGAACCTGCTCGCGCCGTACAGAGTCGCCGCGTTCGACTCGATCCCGAGCAGCCAGAAGGACCCTCAGGCCCGCTGGTACAACAACTACGGTGGCTACATCTCCATCGGGTGCGATGCCAAGCTCGTCAAGACCTGTCCCCATACCTTCGCCGACCTGCTGAAACCCCAGTACGAGGGCATGGTTTCGCTGTACGGCAACCCCACCCGGTCCGGCACCGGCCTCGCCGGCGTGTACGCGGCCGCCCTGGCGAACAACGGGTCGTTCGACGACATCCAGCCCGGTATCGACTTCTTCGGCAAGCTCAGTAAGGCGGGCAACTTCAACCCCGTCGAGTCGACCGCGACCGCGGTGGAGAACCGTCGGACGCCCATCAGCATCGACTGGGACTACTCCAACCTCGCCTACGCCGACCGGTTTCGCGGCAAGGGCCTGGACTGGCGGGTCTCGATCCCCTTCGACAGCAGCTTCGCCCAGTACTTCGCGCTGGCGATCAACAAGGACGCCCCGCACCCGGCGGCTGCCCGCCTGTGGCAGGAGTATCTCTTCAGCACCGAGGGCCAGAACCTCCGGCTCCACGGATACGCCCGCCCCGTGCTGATGGACGTCATGAGGGAGGAAGGCACCCTCGATGAAGTCGCCGCCGCACGGTTGCCGACGGTTGAGGGGACGCCGCAATTTCCCACGGATGCACAGTGGGAAAAGGCGAGAGAGACGGTCGCCCGGGGCTGGGCGAAGGCCGTCGCGGACTGACACACCGGCACACGTCACGGGTCTGGCCGTCCGTCGTCAGCCGCGGGATGCTGGGCGGGCAGCGGTCCGCGCTGGGAGTCCACCCAGGACAAAATCCCAGGGGGAGGAGGGACGCGCCCGTGAACGAGATGAGCGTGCAGCCGTACGGGGAGATCACCTTCGACGCGGACGGCGATGTGAACGCCGCTCAGCGGGAGGCCCTCGGGCGGCTGGATGTGACGGATCTGGTGATGTTCGCCCATGGGTGGAACAACTCCCGTTCGGTGGCCACCCGTTTCTACGCGCGCTTCTTCGCACCTTTCCCCGGGCTGCTCCCGCCCGGGGCACGCGTGGGCTACACGGGAGTGGTGTGGCCCTCGATGATGTTCACGGACGAGCCGATACCGGACTTCGGCGCGCTCGCCGGGGTCTTCCCGGGGCGGGAGCCCGTGCTGGGGCGGCTGGCGACGCTGCTCGGGGAGGAACCGGAGTCGCGAGCGGCGTTCGTCGAATTCTGCTCTCTCGTACGGGAGTTGGTGGCGGTAGCCGAGGAGTGCCTCGTCGGCGACATGACCGGGGACGCGGCCGGGGAGGGCCTTCCGGCGTTCCTGCAGGAGGACCCGGTCGAGGTCTGCCGGCTGTTCACGGAGGCACTCCACGGGACAGAGCCGTCGCTCGCGATCGGCGGCGGGCTCAAGAACCTGTGGAAGGGCGCCAAGGAGGTGCTGCGACAGGCCACCTACTACACGATGAAACGCCGCGCGGGAACGGTCGGCGAGCGGGGCCTCGGACCGGTGCTCGGGCGCCTGGCCCGCTCCTCCCCCGGCCTGCGGGTGCATCTCGTCGGGCACAGCATGGGTGCCCGGCTCGTCGCCTTCGCGCTGCGCGGGCTGCCGGACGGTGTGCGGCCGGTGAAGTCGGTGACGCTGCTCCAAGGGGCGTTCTCGCACTACGCGTTCGCACCGTCGCTGCCGCATGCGAAGAGCGGTGCGGGGGCGCTCCGGGACATGCAGCAACGTGTCGACGGGCCCGTGGTCGCCTGCTACTCACCACATGACACCGCGCTCGGCGTGATCTATCCGCTGGCGTCCCGCATGGCAGGGGACTCGTCGACCGTGGTCGGGCTGGACAAGCGCTGGTGGGCGGTCGGACACGACGGCATCCAGGCGGTCGCGGGCACGCGACATCTGACGCTGGACGCGGCCCTGCGGGACGGGTTGCCCACGGGCGGCTGCGTCAATGTCGACGCGGCCTCGGTGGTGCGGCGCGGCGGTCCCCCGTCCGGGGCGCACAGCGACATCCTGCACCCGGAGCTGGCGAGGGTGGTGCTGGCGGCGGGGCGGGTGGGGCGCTGACCCTTCCGCCCTGGCCCCTCTTCGCCCTGCGGGCGCGGCCTTCGGGGCGGCCCGGTGCCGTGCGGTGGGCCCGCGTGTCCGTCCTCGAACACCGGACAGGGCCAGCAGGGCCGTGCCGAGTACGAGGGCTGCGCAGGCGGTCCTGAGTCGTCCGGTGGGGGGCGGGTGCGTCGTCGCATGGATGCTCCTCGGAATGGCGGGTGCGGCGGAGGTTACCGCTGGTACGACTCATCGGTGGGATGAACAACCGTCACTTTCTCCGACTCGTCACACCGCCCCACCGCGCCCCGGTCGCACCAATCGGCTGCTGTACGGATGTTCGATGGAGCCGGATCGGGTACTCGTACGTCCATTCCTCGACGCGGAAGTACGAGCGACGGAGTTCGAGCGACGGAGGTGGCAGTGCGATGGCCGGTTTCCGGAGTCTTGCGAGACAGGTGCGCGACCCGCGAAGTGATCTGGCGCTGCGGCGTTACTCATTGCGCAAGTGCCTGGAGAGGTTCGCCCCGTACGGGCACCGGGCGACCTGGAACCATCTGTGCGCCAGGCACGGCATCGAGCCCGATGACCGGGCGCCCGATCCGGCGCGGCTGGTGGCCGCGCTCGGCGAACTGGAGGAGGCGCGGGCCGTATGGCTCGCGTACGAGAGGAAGTTCGCGGAACGCCGCAGGCGCGAGAAGCACGACGGGCTGCGGCGGCCGGGAGCGTTCGACGACTGGCACCGGCGGACCTGGGGCGGCAACGGCGTCGCACGCTGCGACGACCCGTCGGTGCATCCGACGGACCCGCTGGCAGACGTGTTGCGGCGGCTGATCGCCGCGCTGGGCGCGGACCCCGGGGCCGTCTGCCCCGTGTGTGCGGAGAGCCGGATCGTGTGGCGGCAGGACCTGGAGCACGAGCCGTGGTGCGGTCCCGTGTGCACGGGGTGCGGGGTCGTCGTGCCCCGGCCGGTGCTGACGGACGAGGCCCTGAGGGCCGCCAGGCGCACGCGGGGCAGGGAACTGGTCTCGGTGGCCTAGCACCCCCGGCAGGGCCGGGGCCGCCGCGTTGTCAGTGGTGCCTGGCACCATCGGGGCCATGATTCAGGTCTGCCTCAACGGGGCCCGCGGCGCGGGGGATTCGGCCGCGGTGCCCATGTCACCGGCCGCGCTGGCCGAGTCGGCCGCTGCCGCGGTCGCCGCCGGTGCGGCAGAGGTGCATGCGCACCCGAAGACGCCGTGCGGGAGCGACTCGCTGTCGCCGCGCGTGGTCGCTCCCGTGCTCATGGCGATACGGGCCACGGTGGACGTTCCGGTCGGGGTGACGACCGGCGCGTGGGCGGAGCCCGATCCGGTGCGCCGTGCGCAGCGCATCCGCTCCTGGACGGTGCTGCCCGACCACGCCTCCGTCAACTGGCACGAAGAGGGTGCGGAGCAGGTCGCGGCGGCGCTGCTGGAGCGCGGTGTGGGCGTGGAAGCGGGCCTCTGGTCCGGGACGGACGGCCTTGAGCGTTTCCTGCGCTCGCCCCTCGCGCCCCAGGTGCTGCGGGTGCTCGCCGAGGTGACGGACCCGGAACCCGCGAGCGCCGAGGACTCGGCCCGTGCGCTCCTGGACGGGCTGGGCGGCGCATGGCCCGGCCTTCCGGTGCTGCTGCACGGCGAGGACGGCGGGGCCTGGCCGGTGTTGCGGCTGGCGCGGCGGTTGGGGCTGGACACGCGGATCGGCCTGGAGGACGTGCTGGTCCTGCCCGACGGGCGGCCCGCGACGTCCAACGCCGAGCTGGTCGGGGCGGCGGCGACGGTACCAGAGCGGAAATCGGGTGGCCCACCGGAATTCCGTGCGGCCACAGTTGACGCGATGAGAACCGCACCCGAGGAGCCCTGACATGTCGACGCTGCGCGTCACCGCCGAACTGCTGACGATCCATGAGCATCCGAACGCCGACGCCCTGGAGCTGGCCCAGGTGGGCCTCTACCGCGCGGTCGTCGCCAAGGGCGCTTACCGCAGCGGTGACATCGCCGTCTACATCCCGGAGCAGGCCGTGCTGCCGACGGGGCTGATCGAGGAGCTCGGGCTGACCGGGCGGCTTGCCGGGAAGGCGTCCGACCGGGTCAAGGCGGTGCGGCTGCGCGGTGAGCTGTCGCAGGGCATCGTGTGCCGGCCGAAGGCGCTCGCGGACACCGACCTGGAGCGGGCCGTGGCCGACGGCACGGACTTCGCCGAGCTGCTCGGCGTCACGAAGTGGTCGCCCCCGATCCCGCCGACGATGAGCGGTGACGTGGAGTCTGCCCCCGACCTGCTCCCCTGGGTCGACATCGAGAACCTGCAGCGCTATCCGGACATCTTCGAGCCCGGTGAGCCCGTCGTGCTGACCGAGAAGCTGCACGGCACTGCCTGCCTGGTCACGTACGTGGCCGAGGACGTGGGGGTCGCTCCCGTGCCCGCAGGGCCTCGGGGGAGGGTGCTGGTGTCGTCGAAGGGGTTCGGCGCGAAGGGCCTCGCCCTCAAGGAGGACCCGCGCAATCTCTACTGGCGCGCGGTGCACGGCCACGGTGTGGCGGACGCCGCGGCGCGTCTCGCCGGCAAGCTCGGGGCGAGCCGGGTCGGCATCTTCGGCGAGGTGTACGGGGCAGGCGTGCAGGACCTGTCGTACGGCGCGAACGCCCGCTCGACGGAACTCGGGTTCGCGGTGTTCGACGTGTCGGCCGAGATCGACGGCCAGGTCCGCTGGCTGGACGCGGCCGGGCTGCTCGAAGGCGAACTGCCGCTGGTGCCACGGCTGTACGAGGGACCGTACGTGCTGGAGAAGGTCCTGGAGTTCGCGAGCGGCCGCGAGACGGTCTCGGGCAGGGATCTGCATCTGCGCGAGGGCGTCGTGATCCGCCCCGTCACCGAGCGGTACAGCCCGATCGTGGGTGGCCGGGCGATAGCCAAATCGGTCAGCCCGGCGTATCTGACCCGCAAGGGCGGCACCGAGTACGAGTGACCGCTCGGTGCACGGTGGCCCGTCACGGGGGTGCGGACCACCGGCACCACGACCCGGGGGCACGGACCGGGTGCCGGGCGGCCCGTCACGGGGGTGCGGACCGCCCGGCGCCCGGGACAGCCCGGCCCACACTCGGCGCAATCCGCCCTACGGCCGGGCGGATACGCCGAGACTCATCGCGTGAAGCCAACACGTGAACCCTCCCTGACGTGGGCCATGGTGGCGCTCACCATGACGACAGGGATGGTCGAGGCGGTCAGCTTTCTCGCGCTGGGCCCGGTCTTCACGGCTGTCCAGACAGGCAACATGCTGTTGATGTCCTTCGCACTCGCCGGCGTCGGCGGCCTGTCCGTGTCTGCGTGTGCTGCCTCGCTCTTGGGGTTCACCGTGGGGGCTGTGCTGTCCGCGCGCTTCGAGTCGCACGCACAGGTGCGCGGCCGCCGGTGGTTCACGCACGCCCTGTACGTCGAGGCCGCACTGCTGGCAGGCGCCGCACTGGTGGCCTGGGGGATCGAGCGGGGCGGTGAGCCGCTCGCCGGCCGGCACCACCTGGTGTCCGCACTGGTGGCGATGGCCATGGGGGTCCGCAATGTCACCACCCTGCGGGCGAAGGTGGCGGGCATGCCCACGACCGTCACCACCCGGGCGTTCACCGCCCTCATCGGCGGTTCCCCCCTCGCGCTAGACGCCCGGATCGCACCTGGGGCGCGGAACGAGGTCCGTCGCGCGGGCTCGGTGACGGCCATGTTCGCGGGCGGTCTGCTGGGGGCGTGGATGATCCACGACGACCGGCTCACCCCGCCGGTGGTCCTGCTGGTCATCGCCGCCTATGTGCTGGCCGTCGCACTCGCTTTCGCGTTCGCGCCGCGCGAGGCCGCACCCGAGCCCGGCTGATCGGGCCCACCGAGGCGTCAGGCCCCGTCCTCCTGCGCGCGGCGGCGTTCCGGGAGCAGCCGTGAGCCCGCCATGCGTTCACCGAAGACATCGTCCGGGTTGGACAGGACACAGGTCTCCAGGGAAAGACAACCGCAGCCGATGCAGTCGGTGAGATGGTCGCGCAGCCGCCCGAGCTGCTGGATGCGGGCGTCGAGCTCCGCGCGCCACGTCTGTGAGAGCCGCGCCCAGTCCTCGCGGTTCGGCGTACGCCCCTCGGGGAGTTCGGCCAGCGCGTCCCGGATCGTGGCGAGCGGGATGCCGACCCGCTGCGCCGCCCGGACGAAGGCGACCCGGCGGAGCGCGTCCCGGTCGTAGCGGCGCTGGTTGCCCGCGGTCCTGCGGCTGCTGATCAGCCCCTTGGACTCGTAGAAGTGCAGCGCGGAAACGGCCGCTCCGCTGCGCGCGGAGAGCTGGCCGACGGTGAGTTCGTGGATCTTCCCGGGAATCTGCGGCACTCGCCGGAGCCTACGTGACGGGCGCTGCGCCACCGTTGACAGAACCCCTCACCCCGACCATGCTAAGCAGTCGCTTAGACAACGAGCAGGGACCGGGCGAGAGGCAGGGAACAGGGATGGCCGAGCCGAGGATCTTCACATCCGCCGAGGAGCTGACCGCCGGGGTCGGCGAGCAGCTGGGGTACAGCGACTGGCTGGAGATCGACCAGAAGCGGATCGACCTCTTCGCCGACGCCACCGGCGACCACCAGTGGATCCATGTGGACCCGGAGCGCGCCGCGGCCGGGCCCTTCGGGAAGACGATCGCGCACGGCTATCTCACGCTGTCGCTGCTGCCGACCCTCGTCCCCCAGATCATGCGGGTCGAGGGCATGAGGATGGGCCTCAACTACGGGACCAACAAGGTCCGTTTCCCCTCCCCCGTACCCGTCGGCTCCCGGCTGCGCGCGACGGCCGCCCTCAAGAGCGTCGAGGAAGCGGGCGGCGGTGTGCAGGTGACGGCCGTCGTCACCGTGGAGCGCGAGGGCGGCGACAAGCCGGTGTGCGTCGCCGAGTCCGTCTCCCGCTACTTCTTCTGAGCGCCCGATCCCACCATCCGCAGGACGAGGTCGGCGTAGAGCGCGCCGACCTCGTCCGGCGTCCGGCGCCCGTGCACGTTGAACCAGCGGGCCACATCGATGCAGAGGGACAGCACGGCGAGGGTCGTGCCGGGGACGTCGGGGACGTCGAACTCCCCCGCCGCCACGCCCTCGTTGAGGATCCGCCGCACCGCGGCGTCGGACTTGCGGCGCAGCTCGACGATCTCGGCCCGGTGCTCGTCGCCGAGCGCGTCGAGCTCGTACTGCACGACGCGCGCGGTCATGTGGTGTCCGGCGTGCCAGCGGACGAAGGAGCGCACGGCGACGGCGAGCCGCTCGGCCGCCGTTCCCTCGGCGTCCGCAGCTCCCTCCAGGATCTCCAGCGCCCGGTCGTGGCCGATGCGGCTGATCCGGTGGAGCAGCTCTTCCTTGGTCTTGTAGTGGATGTAGAGCGCGGCCGGGCTCATTCCCGCGCGGCCGGCGATGTCGCGCGTCGTGGTGGCGTGGTAGCCGCGCTCCGCGAAGGCCTCGACGGCGGCGACGAGCAGCCTCCTGGCCGCCTCCGGGGTGACCTCACCCCACGGCATGTCCTCGACGCCGGCCGTTTCCTCCGCCGTACTCATCGCTCGCCCCTTCCATCCGGCAGGACGAACACCATACCTCGAACCTGAGCAAGCGCTTAGTGCATGGTCACAGCTTCTGGAACGGGTCGTGCTCGGCGAGCAGCTTCTCCAGCCGTGCCTGGTCGACGCGGCTCACGATCTGCCCGGCCTCCTGCCTGTCCCGCACCACCTTGGCCAGGGTGAACGCCGAGGTCGTGAGGTAGAGGACCGCGATGCCGAGGAAGGCGCGCACCCAGGCGTCGGCCTCCAGATTCACGATTCCGACGGCGACGGCCGCGAGCGCGACCGCGAAGGAGGCGACGGCCTGGCCGTAGTACGCCGCCGTGTTCTGCTGCTTGACCGGTGTCTCACTCATGCCGCAAGGATGCGCGGAAGGTGCCGTCGCCCACATCCGCTCCCGTACTCAGCCGCGTACTCAGAACGCCGAGACGCCGGTCAGCGCACGGCCGATGATGAGCTTCTGGATCTGACTGGTGCCCTCGTACAGGGTCATCACCCGTGCGTCACGCAGGAGTTTGCCGACCGGGTACTCGTCGATGTAGCCGTAGCCGCCGAAGACCTGCAGTGCGTTGTTCGCGGCGCGCACGGCGGCCTCGGAGGCGAAGAGCTTCGCCTTGGACGCGGCGGTGGCGAAGTCCTCGCCGCGGTCTATGAGATCGGCGACCCGCCAGGTCAGCAGGCGCGCGGCGTCCACGTCCACGGCGATGTCGCTGATCAGCTCCTGCACCAGCTGGTACGAGGCGATCGGCTTGCCGAACTGCTCGCGCTCGCCCGCGTAGCCGACGGCGGCGTCCAGCGCCGCCTGGGCGATGCCGACGCAGCCCGCGGCCACCGACATCCGTCCCTTGGCGAGCGCGGACATGGCGATCGAGAACCCCTTGCCCTCCGGCCCGAGCATCGCGTCCGCCGGCACCCGGACGTCCTCCAGGACCAGCTCGGCGGTCGCCTGGCCGCGCAGGCCGAGCTTGCCGTGGATGGTGCGCCGGGTCAGCCCGGGCGTGTCGGTGGGGACGAGGAAGGCGGAGACACCTCGGCGCCCGGGCGTGTCGCCGGTACGGGCGAAGAGCAGGACGACATCGGCCCAGGTGCCGTTGGTGATGAACATCTTGCTGCCGTTGACGACGTACCCGTCCCCGTCCCGCACGGCCCTGGTGGCGAGGTTGCCCGCGTCGGAGCCGGTACCCGGTTCGGTCAGCCCGAAGCAGCCGAGGGCCTCGCCCGCGGTGAGGCGCGGCAGCCAGTGCCGCTTCTGCGGCTCACTCCCCCAGGCGGCGATGGTCTTGGTGACCAGGCCGAGGGACACGGACACGATGCCCCTGACCGACGAGTCGCCGCGCCCGAGCTCCTCCGTGACCAGGCAGTACGCGAGGTGGTCGCCGCCCGAGCCGCCGTACTCCTCGTCGACGGTGAGCCCGAGGAAGCCGACGGAGCCCAGCTTCTTCACGATCGACCTGTCGACATTCTCGGCCCGGTCCCAGTCGACGACGTGCGGGGCGATCTCGCGGTCGACGAAGTCGCGTGCGAGGCGGCGGACTGCCTTCTGCTCCTCGCCGAGCTCCAGGTTCACCACTGGACATCCCGCCTTTAACTATCACTGCTAGTTTCTGGTTGGCAGGGCCTACTATGTGCCGCATGGCCCGACCGCGCAAGCCCCTCCTCAGCAGAGACCGCATCGTCGGGACGGCGGGCGCGCTCGTGGACGCGGAGGGCCTCGACGCGGTCTCCACCCGCCGCCTCGCCGCCGAACTGGGCGTCAGCGGCCCGTCCCTCTACAACCACTTCCGCAACAAGGACGAGATCCTGGACGCGGTCGCCGACGCGGTCAGCGCCAAGGTCGATCTGTCGATGTTCGACGAGACCGACGGACGTGACTGGCGCACCGCACTGCACGACTGGGCCGTCTCCTACCGGGCGGCCCTCACGGACCACCCCAACATCGTCCCGGTCCTCGCCCGCGGCCCCGGCCGCCGCCCGGCCGGGCTGAAGGTCGCCGACGCCGTCTTCGGCGCGATGGTGCGGGCCGGCTGGCCGCCCGCCCAGGCCACGTACATCGGCGCCCTCATGCGGTACTTCATCACCGGCTCCGCGCTCGGCTCCTTCGCGCGCGGCTTCGTGAACGACGAGACCGCGTACGACCCGGCCGACTACCCTCACCTCGGCCAGGCCCATCTGCTCGCCGGCCGGCAGGAGCAGGTGGACGAGGGCGCGTTCGAGACGGGGCTGCGGGCGCTGCTGGACGGGCTGGCGGTGCAGTACGAGGCGGGGGTACGGGGGACGTGGGCGAAGAAGGACGCGGCGAAGGACTCGAAGGGCGGCTCGTAGCGGCCGTACGGGCGGGGACGCCGATGCGGTGGCGGCCCTGCTCGAGGAGGGCCACCACCGACGGCCAGGACCGTGCTGCTCGCCCTCGTGCGCGACCCCGACCCCGAGGTCCGCGGCAGCGTGGGCAGGACGCTCGGCACGTGGTACGACCTCACCCCCGAGGTCTCCGCGGCGCTGCTCTCCCTGGTCCGGGATCCGCACGCCGGAGTGCGGGGGGCAGCCGCGGAGGTGCTCGCCGCGTCCCCGGACCGGACGCGCGCCGTGACGGAGGCCCTGCCGGCGCCGCTCGACGAGGACGACCAACTGGTCCGTCCGGAGGCCGCCTTCGGCCTCACAAGGCGCGACGATCCGCGCACCGAGGCGGCGTTCGCGCGGGTGGGACCGCTCGGTCGCGGCTTCGAGGACGACCACCGGCCCGGCGAGCTCTTCCGGTGGCGATGGCGGCGGGAGGATGGTTCGGCCACCGCCGAACAGTGAGTGCGCGACCCTGGACACATGGCTTCCAGGAATGTCGCCGCCCTCGCGGCGCTGCTCGCCGACGAGACCCGTGCCGCCTTCTGCCTCGCCCTGCTCGACGGGCGGGCCTGGACGGCCGGTGAGCTCGCGCGTCATGCGGGGGTGGCGCCGTCGACGGCCAGTGAGCATCTGGGCAAGCTCGTCGCGGGCGGGCTGCTGGCCGAGGAGCGGCAGGGCAGGCACCGGTACGTACGGCTCGCCGGGGAGCCGGCCGCGCGTCTCGTGGAAGTCCTCGCCGCGCACGCCGCCCCGTCCGACGAGCCGCCGCGCGGCCTTCGGGCGGCGAGCACACGCAGTGCGATGGCCCGGGGCCGGACGTGTTACGACCATCTCGCGGGGCGGCTCGGCATCGCGATCACGGATGCCATGGAGGCCCGCGGCCTGCTGCGCCAGGACACCGGATTCGCGCTGACCGACACAGGCCTCGGCTGGTTCGTGGAGGCCGGGATGCCGCTGCCGACGGGAGGCCGCCGCCCGCTCGCGCGCTCCTGCCTGGACTGGACGGAGCGCCGTCCCCACCTGGCCGGGGTCGCGGGCGCCCGGCTGTGCCGGCACGCGCTGGACTCCGGCTGGTGCGTACGCATCGGCTCCGAACGGGCGGTGAAGGTCACCGCCGACGGTGAGCAGGCCCTCGGCGTGCTGCTCGGCATCGATGCGGCGGCGCTGTGATGAGACATGTGCCGGTGGGCACCGAAGAGTCGGCGGCGTACGGTCGCCGCATGACCAACACGCAGTGGCGCGCCTTCGCGGCGGCCGGGACCACCGTCGTGCTCTGGGCCTCGGCCTTCGTCTCGATCCGCAGCGCCGGTGCGGAGTACTCCCCCGGCGCGCTCGCCCTCGGCCGGCTGCTCGCCGGGGCCCTGGTGCTGGGAGCGATATGTGCCGTGCGCCGGGAACGGCTGCCGCCCCGGGCCGCCTGGCCGGGGATCGCGGTCTCCGGACTGCTCTGGTTCGGGCTGTACATGGTGGCCCTGAACTGGGGTGAGCAGAAGGTGGACGCGGGCACGGCGGCGCTCGTGGTCAATGTCGGACCGCTGGTCATGGCGCTGCTCGCGGGGTGGCTGCTCGAGGAAGGGCTGCCGCCGCGGCTGCTCGCCGGGATGGGCGTGTCGTTCGCGGGCGCGGCGTTGGTCGGCCTGTCGATGTCGGGCGAGGGCTCGGCGTCGGTGCTCGGCGTCGTGCTGTGCCTGCTGGCCGCGGTGTCGTACGCGGGCGGGGTGGTGGGCCAGAAGCCGGCGCTGCGGCACGCGTCCGCGCTCCAGGTGACGACGTGGGGCTGTGTGATCGGGGCGGTGGCGTGTCTGCCGTTCGCGGGGGTGCTGCTCCGCGAGGCCGCCGACGCCTCGGCGTCCGCGACGCTCAACATGGTCTACCTGGGCGTGTTCCCGACCGCGCTGGCCTTCACGACGTGGGCGTACGCCCTGGCCCGTACGACCGCGGGGAAGATGGGCGCGACCACGTATGCCGTGCCCGCGCTGGTGGTGCTGATGTCCTGGCTGTTCCTGGACGAGGTGCCGGGCCGGCTGACCCTGCTGGGCGGTGTGGTGTGCCTGGCGGGTGTGGCCGTGTCGCGCTCGAGGTCCCGCGGGCCGGTCCGGGAGGACCGGACCGGCGCCACGGAAGCCGCCTCGGCGGCAGGGATCACTCGCGGGCAGCCGCCCGCTTCGCGAGAACCCTGATCGACACGAGTGCGATGACGGCCAGGCCGATGATGTAGCCGGAGACGGCCATTGAGGTGCCGGTCGCCTCCAGCAGCAGCACCATGACGAACGGCGCCAGGCCGCCGCCGAAGACCGCGGCGATCTGGTAGCCGAGCGAGGCGCCGGTGTAGCGCATCTCGGCCGTGAACAGCTCGGCGAAGAGCGCGGCCTGCGGCCCGTACATGATGCTGAGGAAACAGCTGGTGACGAAGGTGCCGACGGCCAGCCACAGCAGCGACTTGGTGTCGATGAGCAGGAAGAGCGGAACGGCCCAGACCAGCAGGCCGACCGCGCCGAACGCGTAGATCTTCAGCCGTCCGATGCGGTCCGAGAGTGCGGCGGACGCGGGTATCAGCGCGAGCTGGGTGAGGCTGACGGCGAGCGAGACGGTCAGCACCGCGCTGCGCTCCATGCCGAGTTCGCGGGTCGAGTAGTCCAGCACCCCGGTGATGATGATGTAGAACGTCGCGGTGTTCACGGCGAAGGAGCCGCCGGCGAGGAACACCGTGCCGAGGTGCTTGCGCAGGATCGTCCGGAGCGGGGAGCGGGCCTCGCTCTTCTCCTGTTCGGCCAGGGCGCGTTCGGCCTGGCGGAACTCGGGGGTCTCCTCGACGCGGGTGTGGATGTACCAGGCGAGAGCGAGGACCAGGAAGCCGATGAAGAACGGCACCCGCCAGCCCCAGGACGCGAAGGTGGCGTCGTCGGTGAGGGAACCCGCGACGAGGAACACGGTGTTCGCGGTGACCACACCGATGGGCACACCGAGCTGGACGAGGCTGCCGTACAGCCCGCGCTTGCCCTCGGGGGCGTACTCGGTGGCCATCAGCATCGCGCCGCCCCACTGGGCGCCGACGGCGATGCCCTGCATGACGCGGAGCAGCACGAGCAGGACCGGCGCGGCGATGCCGATCGTCTCGTACGTCGGGAGGAGGCCGATACCGGCGGTGGCCACACCCATCAGGGTGAGCGCGAGAACGAGCATCGGCTTGCGGCCGCGCTTGTCGCCGAGCTGGCCGGCGATGATGCCGCCGACGGGGCGGGCGAGGAAGCCGACCGCGAAGGTGGCGAAGGCGGCGAGCACTCCGGCCGACGCGCTGCCCGCGGGGAAGTAGAGATCCCCGAGGACGAGGGCGGCGGCGATGCCGAAGACGAAGTAGTCGTACCACTCGACGGCGGACGCGAGGGCGGCCGCGGTGGCCACGCGTCGGCGGTGCCGGTCGGTGGGGGCGGTCGCGTGCGACGTACCGGCGACGGGGGAAGGGGGAGCCGTGTCCATGGGTGCACACTCCGATGGGTGCGGGGGACGAGGAGTGCGGGGACCGTACCGACCGGTGGGTATGACGGTCAACGGGTCGCGCAGCAGGAGTTTTTGCTCGATCATTACCCGCTGGTAACCGTTGCGTCGGACAGCAGCACGAGCACCCCGGCCGCAAGGGTGTGCGGCCGGGGTGACCGGTGAGGCGGTGGGGCCCGGTCGGCGCTGCCCGGTGAGCGCCGTGGCCCGGTCGGCGGCGTCAGAACACGACCAGCGCCCGACCGCCCCTGCCCGCCAGCATGTTGTCGAAGGCCGCCGGAATCCCGTCCAGACCGATCCGCTCGGTGACCAGCGCGCTCAGGTCGAGCCGCCCCGCCCGGACGTGCTCCGCCAGCACCGGCAGGTCCCGCGCCGGATCGGAGTTCCCGTACACGCAGCCCGAGAGCGTACGGCCCCAGTGGAACAGCTCCAGCGCGTTGAAGGTGATCTGCTGGTCCTTGCCGCCGATGCCGACCACCGTCGTACGCCCGCCGCGTCTGGTCGAGTCCCAGGCCGTGCGGATCGTCTCGGCGCGGCCCGCGCACTCGACGGCCACGTCCGCGCCGTGACCGCCGGTCAGCTTGCGGATCTCCTTCGCCGTGGTGGCGGAGGCGACGACGTACTCCGTCGCTCCGGCCCGGCGCGCGAGGTCCTCCTTCTCCGGCGACACGTCGACCGCGACAATCGGCCCGGCCCCCGCGATCCGCGCGGACTGGAGCGTGGCGAGGCCGACCCCGCCGACGCCGAGGACGACGACCGACTCGCCCTCGCGGACGCGCGCCGAGTGGTGGACGGCCCCGTAGCCGGTAAGGACCGCGCAGCCGAGGAGCGCGGCATCGGTGAGCGGGACACCGTCCGGGACCGGCAGGACGCAGTTGGCCGCGACGACGGTCTCCTCGGCGAACGCGGCCACGTTGAGGCCGGGGTGCAGCTCCGTGCCGTCCTCCGTGACGGCGTACACGCTGCCCGCACCCGTGAGGGCGTCGGCGCAGAGCCAGACCTCGCCGATCGAGCAGTGGTGGCACTGTCCGCACGACGGCGCCCAGTTGAGCACGACGCCGTCGCCGGGCGCGACGTGCGTGACGCCCTCGCCGACGGAGACGACCGTGCCCGCGCCCTCGTGGCCGAGGACGGCGGGCACGGGCACCCGCATCGTCCCGTTGGACAGGGACAGATCGGAGTGACAGACCCCGGCGGCGGCGAGGCGGACCCTCACCCGGCCGGGGCCGGGCTCGGGAAGTTCGATGCCGGTGATCTCCAGCGGGGAACCGACGGCGGGAAGTACGGCGGCGCGGACCACGGTTGCGGGCTCCTCGGAACGGATCGTGACAGAACGGGGCGGCTGGAATCGGGCCGGTTCGGAACGGCTCAGAACTGCAGGGACTTGGTCTGGAGGTACTCGGCGAGGCCGTGCGGCCCGAGCTCCCGCCCGACACCCGACTGCTTGTAACCCCCGAACGGAGCCAGCGGGTTGAAGCGGCCGCCGTTGATGTCGACCTGGCCGGTCTCCATACGCCGCGCGAATGCGACGGCCTCCTCCCGCTCTCCCCACACCGCGCCCGCGAGGCCGTACACCGTGCCGTTGGCGATCCGCAGGGCGTCGTCCTCGTCCTCGTACCGCAGGATCGAGACGACCGGGCCGAAGATCTCCTCCTGCGCGATCGTCATCTCGGGCGTGACGTCGGCGAAGACGGTCGGCGCGACGTAGTAGCCGGTCTCGCGCGGCGCCTCGGGGCCGCCTGCCACGACCCGCGCACCCTCCGCGATGCCCTGCTCGATGTAGCCGCGGACCCGCCGCTGCTGCTGGGCGTTGACGAGCGGGCCGAGCCGCTCGCCGGGCGTGTACTTGGCGACGGCCTCGGCGGCGAGTGCCACGGCCTCGTCGTAGTGGTCCCTGTGCACGAGCATCCGGGTCCAGGCGCTGCACGTCTGGCCGGAGTTGGACATGACGTTGGCGATACCGACGTTGACCGCGCGGGCGAGATCGGCGCCCGGCAGGATCACATTGGCGGACTTGCCGCCGAGCTCGAGGGCCACGCGCTTGACGGCGGCGCCCGCGGTCGCGCCGATCTGCCGGCCGACGGCGGTGGAGCCGGTGAAGGAGACGAGGTCGACGCCGGGGTGCTCGGCGAGTGCCTGTCCCGCGACCGGTCCGAGGCCGGTGACCAGGTTGAACACCCCCGCGGGCAGCCCGGCCTCGTGCACGGCACCGGCGAAGAGCTGCGCGGTCAGCGGGGTGTCCTCGGCGGGCTTGAGGACGACCGTGCAGCCGGCGGCGAGTGCGGGGGCGACCTTGGCGACGATCTGGTGGAGCGGGTAGTTCCAGGGCGTGATCGCGCCGACGACGCCGACCGGCTCCAGCAGCACGGTGGAGTTGCCGATCGTCTCCTCGAAGGAGTACGCGGCGGCCAGCTCGGCGTACGAGCCCGCGACGAGGAGGGGCAGGCCCGCGTGGACGGCCTCGGCGAGCTTCCGCGGCGCACCGAGCTCGGCGGTGACGGTCTCGGCGATCTCGTCCTTGCGGGCGGCGAGGACGTCCCGGAGAGCGACGAGCTTCGCGGCGCGCTCGGCGGGCGGGGTGGCGGCCCAGCCGGGGAAGGCGGCGCGCGCGGCGCGTACCGCGGCGTCCACGTCCTGCGGGGTGCCGGCCGGGACGTGGGCGATGACCTGCTCGTCCGCGGGGTTCACCACCGCGATGGTGTCGGCGCCGGCGGCGGGCTGCCAGGTGCCGCCGATGTACATGCCGTCGTGGGCCTTCATCCGCTGTCTCCTTCGGGCGTGACTCGGTGCTCGTCCGTCGTCCACGTCCAAACTAGCGGTGTTAGTTTCCTGCGCGCCAGGGCGGGCCGGGTGCAGAGGCCCTGGATTTTCCCCCACCCGCGCCTCCCGGCTGCCCCGACTTGCGGCTCCGCCCCGTGGCGGGAGGCCTTCGCCCCCGGACCCCGCTCCGGGCTCCGCCCTCGGGTGCACATCGGCGCCGGGGCCCTTTCCGGCCCGCCCGGCGCTTCAGGACGGCCACCCGGGCCCACTCGCCGGTACCGGAACCATTTCCAGCGGTACCGGGCACGTCCCGGGGGGTCCGGGAGCGTGCCCCCACGCGGCGGAGCCGCGAGTCGACACGACCGGGAAGGCGGGGTGGGGAGAAGCCCCCGGTCAGGCAGGCGCCTGGCCGAGGGCCGTCGTCGGCGGCTGGGCCGGGCGGACCGTGGGGGGAGAGATGGACGTGACACGCGCCGCCGGGGTGCTCACGATCGCGTGGGGCGCGGCCGCGGTGGGCGGGTTCACCGGCTGGGCCTGCCCCCGTTCGTCGGGGGTCTTCGCCACCGACGACCACGTGCGCAGCCGATGGCTGGCCGCCTCGTCGAGACTCACGGGCGCCCCGCGCTGCTCGGCCAGCCGACTCGCCTCGCGGCCGAGCGCGGCCACATCGTCCCAGCGCAGCCGCAGCACCACCGACAGTTCGGCGCCTCCGTCCGGGAGGCCTTTCATGATCGGACCGTCACCTTCGCTCATTGCCGCTCCTGTCGTTGACGCAGGGACGCTTCTCCGGACGGCCAGTAGTACGTACCGTGCGCGTCCCGTGTTCAACGCCCCGTTCAGAGCCGCCCGCCCGCAGCCCCAGTCCCGCCGCGACCAGCAGCAGGGCCCCCAGCATCACGAACGGCGCCGCCGTTCCCGCGATCCCGGCGACGAGACCCGCCGACGCCGGTGCGGCGACCTGGCCGAGACGGTTGCCGGTGAGGCGCAGGGCGAGCGCGGTGGAGCGGCCCTCGGCGGGGGCGGCCCTGACGACCGTCGTCATCGACAGCGGCTGGCCCACGCCGAGGCAGAAACCGAGCACCGCGAGCATCACGGCGAGGGCCCACACCGGGACGGGCAGCGCCACGCCCGCGCACAGCAGTCCGGCGAGCAGACAGGTGACCGTGAGCAGAGCGGTGCGGCCGAGGACCCGGATCATCGGGGTCATGACCAGCCGGCAGGCGATCGTCGCCGCGGCGCGCAGGCTCAGCAGCAGCCCGATGACGGACGGGGCGATTCCCCGGTGCTGGCCGATCACCGGGAGGTATGCGGTGAGGATGTCCGTCGCCGACAGCACCGCGAGGCTGACGAAGATCCCGGCGGGCACGCCGCGCGTGCGCAGGATGCGGTGGACGGGCACCTTCGTCCTCGCCCTGGCCGCCGCCCGTGGCACCTGGTGCTCGATGCGCCAGAGGGACGTGAGGGAGACGGCGGCGACGGCCGCCGAGACGAGGAGGGCGAGTGCGCTCGTACGGGCCATGTCGCCGCCGATCACCGCGCCCGCCGCGACCGGTCCGACGAGCTGGCCGAGCGAGGCCCCGATGGTGAAGTGTCCGAAGTTGCGGTCCTGTTCGGCAGGGGCCGACTGACGGGCGACGATCGACTGCGCACCGATCACGAAGCACAGGTGGCCGAGGCCCATGACCCCGCTCCAGACCGCCATGGCGAGCAGGGAGTCCGCGAGCCCGCTCAGCGCGCAGCCGCCGGAGATCAGGACGACGCCGACGGGCAGGAGCGGGGCGCACCTGCCGTGGTCGGTGCGGCGCCCGAGCGGTACGGCGGCGAAGAGCGGAAGCAGCGCGTACACACCCGCGATGACCCCGATGGCCCCCTCGTCGGCGCCCAGGGCCAGGGCGCGGTACGAGACGGCCGGACGCGCCATCGACACCGCCCCCTGCGCGAAGCTGAAGGCGATGACGAGGCGCAGCAGCCAACTCCGGGTCATCTCTGGTGATTCCGGCTCAGATGATTCCGAAGAGTATTCCGGCGCCCAGCACCACCAGCGAAGTGAGCGCGGCCCACTTGACGGTGAACTTGGTGTGGTCGCCGAACTCGACCTTGGCCATGCCGACGAGGACGTACACGGCGGGGACGAGCGGGCTCGACATGTGCAGGGCCTGTCCGACGAGCGAGGCGCGGGCGATCTCGAGCGGGGAAACACCGTGGGCGGCGCCGGCTTCGGCGAGGACGGGCAGGACGCCGAAGTAGAAGCCGTCGTTCGACATGAAGTACGTGAGCGGGAGGCTCAGCAGGCCGGTGACGAGCGCCATGTGCGGGCCCATGCCCTCGGGGATGGCGCCGACGAGCCAGTCGGCCATGTGCTTGACCATGCCGGTGCCGGTGAGGACACCGGTGAAGACGGCGGCCGCGAAGACCATGCCGGAGACGTTGAGCACGTTGTCCGCGTGGGCGGCAAGACGGGCCTTCTGGTCGGGCATCCTGGGGAAGTTCACGGTGAGGGCGAGGGCGGCGCCGATCAGGAACAGCACGGGGATCGGCAGCAGCTCCATGATCATCGAGGTGAGCAGGGCGAGGGTGAGGCCCGCGTTGAACCAGTAGAGCCTGGGGCGCAGGGTCTCGCGCTTCGGGTCCAGGCCCTGGAAGCCGTCCTCGTCGGCCGTGCCGCCCGTGCCGCCGGGACCGGTGGCGGGACCGGTGGCGGGGCCGGTGCCGGTGCCGCCGGTGGGCACCGCGGCGTGCTCCGCACCGCCGCCCGCCTTCACGAGCACCGTCTCGGTCCGCGGCTCCAGCACCTCGTCCAGCAACAGATGGCCGACGCGCCGCCGCTCCCGCAGGCCGAGGGCGTATGCGAGGACGAAGACGAAGAGCAGACCGACGCCGAGCGCGGGGATCATCGGCACGAAGATGTCTCCGGCGTCCAGCTTGAGCGCGGTCGCGGCGCGGGCCGTCGGGCCGCCCCACGGCAGGGTGTTCATGACGCCGTTCGCCGTTGCCGCGACACCGGTCATCACGACCAGGCTCATCTTGAGGCGCTTGTAGAGCGGGTACATCGCGGAGACGGTGATCATGAAGGTGGTGGAGCCGTCGCCGTCCAGCGAGACGATCGCGGCGAGCAGGGCGGTTCCGACCACGACGCGCATCGGGTCGGCCTTGCAGAAGCGCAGGATGCCCCGGACGATCGGGTCGAAGAGGCCGACGTCGATCATCACCCCGAAGTAGACGATGGCGAACATCAGCATCGCCGCCGTCGGCGCGAGATTGCCGACCCCTTCGAGGACGTAGTCCCCGAGCTTCGCCCCCTGTCCGACGAAGACGCAGAAGAGTGCGGGGATGAGGACCAGAGCCGCGATCGGCGACATCTTCTTCATCATGATCAGGACCAGGAAGGTCGCGATCATGGCGAAGCCGAGCATTGTCAGCATGGGGGACACCTAACGTTCATCCTTGAACTCCCACCGGAGCCGGCGGTCCGGATGACGTTAGGTGTCGTTCATCCGCGTTAACAAGATGTTGACCTGTGAGCAATACGAGCAAAAGCCCAGGTCATCGCGTTGCCGATACCTCCACGGGGAAGCCGTTGAGCACCGCGGTGCCGGACAGTGGATCGAGGCGTGAGCCGTCGAGCAGCTGGTTCACATTGACTCCGGGACTGGCCGCCGCCACCGACATCCGTGTGCCCGGGCGGTCGTGGCCCCAGCCGTGCGGGAGGCTCACCACCCCGGTCCGGACGGCGTCGGTGATCTCGACCGGGACCTCCAGGGCGCCGCCGTCCGCCGCGATCCTGGCCCGGTCTCCGTCGTCGAGGCCCAGCCGGGCGGCGTCGGCGGGGTGGATCTGGAGCGTGCAGCGGTTGGAACCGCCGTTGAGCGTGGCGACGTTGTGCATCCAGCTGTTGTTGGAGCGCAGATGGCGGCGGCCGACGAGGACGAGCCGTTCGTCCCGTTCCCCGAGGGCACGCCGCAGCCGCGGCAGGTCGGCTTCGATGTCCGCCGGGAGGAGTTCCACGCGCCCGCTGCGGGTCTTCAGGATCTGGGGGATCCGGGGCTGGAGCGGGCCGAGGTCGATGCCGTGCGGGTGGGCGAGCAGATCGTCGAGGGTGATGTCGTACGGGCCGAGGCGCAGCATCATGTCGAGGCGCCGCTCGGGTCCCGTGCCACCGCTCAGTTCGGCCGCCACTTCCTTGGCGTCGCGGCCGTGCACGGGCGAGTGCGGATCGGCGACGGCCTTGGCGAGCGCACCCTCGATGACCATGTCGTCGACCGCGGAAGGAACTGCGCCGTGCATTCCGCTCACGGCGAGTATCAGCCGGGCGTGGATCTCGCACTCGTCCATGAGCCCGGCGTCGAGCGGTACGGCGGCAGGCGTGTAGCGGGCCTGGTTGCGCACGGCGAGGGCGTTGAACGCGAAGTCGAAGTGGGCGCTGCGGGAGGGCGGCGGAGGAGGCAGGACGACGTCGGCGTGGCGCGAGGTCTCGTTGAGGTAGGGGTCGACGCTGACCATGAAGTCCAGGCCGCCACCCAGCGCCCGGTCGAGGCGGTCGCCGTCGGGGGCGGACAGCACCGGGTTCGCGGCCACGGCGATCACGGCCCGGATCCGCCCGTCGCCGGGCGTCTCGATCTCCTCGGCGAGCGCGGCGATGGGCAGTTCGCCCTTGGCCTCGGGGTGGCCGCTGACCCTGCTCGTCCAGCGGCCGAGGGCGAAGCCCTTGCCGGGGTGGGGTTCCCCATGCCGAAGGCCAGGGGACGGGCGGGGGGCTCGGTCGGTGGCCGCGAGCGGGAAGAGAGCGCCGCCGGGCCGGTCGAGATTGCCGGTGAGGATGTTGAGGACGTCGACGAGCCAGCTGGCGAGGGTGCCGTGCTCGACGGTGCAGCTGCCGATGCGCCCGTACACCGCGGCCGTCGGGGCGGCGGCGAGCTCGCGGGCGATCGTACGGATGTCGTCGGCGTCCATGTCGCAGGCCGCGGCGACGGCTTCGGGGGTGAAGTCCCTTACCGCCTCGCGCACTTCGGCCACGTCCTGCACGTGCGGGGCGAGGTTCCCGAGGTCCGTGAGCCCTTCCTCGAAGAGGACGTGGGCGAGGGCGGCGAGCAGCAGCGCGTCGGTGCCCGGGCGGATGGCGACATGGCGGTCGGCGAGCTTGGCGGTGCGGGTGCGGCGCGGGTCGACGACGGTGAGGCTGCCGCCGCGACGGCGCAGCGCCTTGAGCTTGCCGGGGAAGTCGGGGGCGGTGCAGAGGCTGCCGTTGGACTCCAGCGGGTTCGCGCCGAGGAGCAGCAGATGGTCGGTGCGGTCCAGGTCGGGGACGGGGATGGCGAGCGCGCTGCCGTAGAGCAGTCCACTGGAGACGTGCTTGGGCATCTGGTCGAGGGTGGAGGCGGTGAAGATGTTGCGGGTGCGCAGCACGGAGAGCAGGACGGGCGGGTAGAGCCCGCCGGCCATGGTGTGGACGTTCGGATTGCCGAGGACGACTCCCACGGCGTTCGGTCCGTGTTCCTCGATCAGCGGGCGTATACGGGCGGCGATGGTGTCGAAGGCCTCGTCCCAGGTCGCCTCGCGCAGCTCGCCGCTCTCGTCGCGGACGAGGGGGCTGCGGAGGCGGTCGGGGTCGGCGTCCAGCTCACCGAACGATGCGCCCTTGGGGCAGATGAAGCCCTGGCTGAAGACGTCGTCCTGGTCGCCGCGTGCCCCTGTGACGCGACTGCCCCGGATGGTGAGGGTCAGCCCGCAGGTGGCCTCGCAGAGGGGGCAGATGCGCAGGGCGGTACGGGTGGCGTCGGTTCCTGACATGGGGCCCTCCCGGGGCGGCGGCAGCGATGACGCGGGGGCGCTCCCGAGCATACCGACCGGTACGCATGAGGGGGAGGCGATGAGGGAAGGGCTTTCCGGTGCCGCGTCCGGTGGCAGCCGTCCGGTTCAGTCCAGCACGCGGGCGAGGTACGCGTACAGCAGCTCCCGGGTCTCGGTGATGATCTCCGCGTCACCCGACGGGTCCACGCGGAAGGCGAGTTGGAGGAGAGCGTCCGCGGCCTCGACCGCGATCAGGGTGGTGCGCCGCAGGGCCGCGTCGGCGCTGCGGCCCAGATGGCCGGCGAGCAGTTCGGCGAGACGGTCGGCGACCTCGTGGTTGGCCCCGGCCGCGGGCGCGGCGACGGGGATGCGGTACCCGAAGTCGACCAGGGCGAAGCCGGGCACGGTCCGTTTCATCGCCAGGTACTCGTCGAGCACGGCGTCGACGACCCCGCGCCGGTCCGCGGCCGTCAGTTCGCCGATCCGTGCCGTGACCCGTTCGGCGTACGTGTCCAGATTGCGATGTGCGAGCGCCTCGGCCATGGCCCGCTTGTTGCCGAAGAAGCGGTACACCGAGCCGATGGGGACGCCCGCGCGGACCGCGACCGCGCGCGTGGACAGGTCCTCGTAGCCGGTCTCGTCCAGGAGTTCGGCGCAGGCGTTCAGGATCCGGGTCAGCCGCTCGGCGCTGCGCTGCTGCACGGGCGTACGGCGGAGGGAGTGGGCTGAGGCCATCGCTCCATCATGCCGTCGCCGGCGCGACGGGGGGATGCCGTTGGCATGGGCGGGGGACGCCGTTGACGAGGACCGCCACGCAATCCTACTGTCGACCATAGGATTCCTTGGACGGGTACCGGACGCATCGGGAGTGCGGATGAGCGGCATCGAGCAGGCGAGGAAAACGGCCGAGGGGCTTGAGTACGTGTCGGGCTTCGGCAACGAGCACAGTTCGGAGGCCCTGCCCGGCGCACTGCCGCACGGGCGGAACTCGCCGCAGCGGGCGCCCCTCGGGCTCTATGCGGAGCAGCTCAGCGGCTCCGCCTTCACCGAGCCGCGCGCCCACAACCGGCGCTCGTGGCTGTACCGGATCCGTCCGTCGGCCGCGCATCCCCCGTTCGTACGCGCCGACAACGGCGCCCTCCGCTCCGCGCCTTTCACCGAGACCGTGCCCGACCCGAACCGGCTGCGCTGGAACCCGCTGCCGGAGCCCGCGCCCGGGACGGACTGGTCGGCCGGTCTGTGGACGCTCGGCGGCAACGGCGACGCCACGCAGCGCACGGGCATGGCCGTGCACCTGTACCACGCCAACGCCTCCATGGAGCGGAGGGTGTTCAGCGACGCGGACGGTGAGCTGCTGATCGTCCCCGAGCAGGGCGGGCTGCTGCTCCGCACCGAGCTGGGACTGCTCGCCGCCCGGCCCGGCGAGGTGGCGCTCATCCCGCGCGGCGTGCGGTTCCGCGTGGAGCTCCTCGACGAGACGGCCCGCGGCTATGTGTGCGAGAACTACGGACAGCCGTTCCAGCTCCCGGATCTGGGCCCGATCGGTGCGAACGGCCTCGCGAACGCACGGGACTTCCGGGCACCCGTCGCCGCGTACGAGGACGTCGAGGGCGAGGTGGAGGTGGTCAACAAGTTCTGCGGGAACCTGTGGACCGCGACGTACAGCCACTCTCCGCTCGACGTCGTGGCTTGGCACGGTAACCATGTGCCATACGTCTATGACCTGCAGCGGTTCAATGTGCTCGGGACCATCTCGTACGACCACCCGGACCCGTCCATCTTCACGGTGCTCACCTCGCCGAGCGACACCCCCGGGCTCGCGGGTGTGGACTTCGTGGTCTTCGCACCGCGCTGGCTGGTCGGCGAGAACACCTTCCGGCCGCCGTACTTCCACCGCAATGTCATGAGCGAGTACATGGGCCTCATCGAGGGCGCGTACGACGCCAAGGCGGAGGGCTTCGTCCCGGGCGGCGGGTCGCTGCACAACATGATGTCCGCACACGGGCCGGACCGGGAGACCTTCGACCGGGCGAGCGCCGCCGAGCTCAAGCCGCAGAAGATCGACGACGGTCTTGCCTTCATGTTCGAGACCCGCTGGCCGGTGACCGCCACGGCCCAGGCCGCGGACGCCGACCATCTGCAGAGGGGGTACGACGACGTGTGGCAGGGTCTTGAGCGCCACTTCCGGTCCTGATACGGAGTTGCCCGTGACCGCCTTCGCCCCCGACTCGCTCGTCCTGAACCGCAAGCTGCCGCTGTGGTACCAGGTCTCGCAGTCCCTCCGGGCCTCGATACTGGGGCGCCGGCCGCACGACCCGCTGCGCCTGCCCACCGAGGAGCAGCTCGCCGAGCACTACGGCGTGAGCGTGCTGACCATGCGGCAGGCGCTGAAGGAGCTCGAGACGGAGGGGCTGATCAGCCGGCACCGGCGGCGCGGCACCTTCATCGAACCGGGGGCGCGGCGCAGTGCGCCGAGGCGGCTGCTGGGCTCGATCGACGCGATCGTGGCCCAGCAGTCGGGCGAGCGGACGACGGTGCTGGGGCACGGCCCCTCCCCCGTACCGGGCGAACTCGCCGAGTACTTCACGGACGTGGACGAGATCGTGACGTACCGCAGGCTGCGCTGCGACGGGGAGAGCGGCGAGCCGACGAACTGGGCGGAGAACGCGGTGCGGACGGACATCGCGGCCGGGCTCAAGGTCGCGGACCTGGAGCGCTGGCCGATGACGAAGGTGCTGCGGGACTCCGTCGGGGTAAGGATCAGCCGGATCACCGACACGGTGGAGGCGCGGCTGGCCGACCCGGAGACGGCGGAACTGCTCCAGGTGCCGCTGTTGTCGCCGATCCTGCACTACACGGGGGTGACGTACGACGACGAGGGGCGGGTGGTGGATGTGGCGCGGATCCGGTACCGGGGTGACCGGTTCTCGTTCTCGGTGACCGTCGAGACGGAGTGATCGGCAATGAGCGACGCCGTGCTGCTCGACGACCTGATGCCCTGGTCCACCGGACCGCTGCGGCTCGGCCGGAGCTGGCCGGTCGCCCCCGATGTGCGGACGCTCAGGGCGCGTTGGGACACTCTCGTACGGGCCGAGGGGGACGAGCGCCGGACCCTGTTCCGCGAGACGCGGGCACGCAGCCTGAACACCGCCGTTGCCGCGCTGCCGGGGCAGTCCACCGGGACGGCGCGGCTCGCGCGTGAGGACGGCCCGTGTCCCGAACCCGTACGGATCGCCCATGGCCCGTTCGACGAGCAGTGGGTCGTCCCCGATCACCGTCTGATCGACGTCGCCCGGCCGGAGTTGTGGCGCGTCGCCGACGAACGGCAGCTGTTCGCCGTGGAGCAGGGGTACGTGCCGGGTGCCGCGGGTCCCGCGCTGCTGGTGTCGGGGGTGCTGCCCGAGGGGCGCTCCCCGGCCGGCCGGCCCGGCCGGATACGGCCCTTGTACCGGAGGCCCGGCGGGGTCGAGCCCAATCTCGCTCCCGGCCTGGTGGAGGCGCTGACACGTCGTTACGGGAGCGGGATCGCGCCGGAGGACGTGCTGGCCTGGGTCGTGGCCACCGGGCAGGCGACGGCCGCGGGGTGCGTCGTGCCGTTCACCTCGGATCCCGGGGTGTGGGCGGGCGGTGTGGACCTGGGGCGGCGGATCGTCGGGATTCAGCTGAGAGGTGCGCGCGGCGGTGAGCGGCCGAGGCTGCCCGGTGGCAGGCGGCCGTACGTGCGGGCCGCGATCCCGCCACGGCCCGGGGAGCTCGCGTACGACGCCGACGAGGAGGCGCTGCTGCTCGGTGAGGGGCGGATCGCGCCCGTACCGGTGGAGGCGTGGGAGTTCCAGGTGGGCGGTGCGCGCGTCCTGGAGCACTGGTTCGAGCGGCGGACGGCCGAGGTCGAGCCAGGCACGCTGGAGGCGATCCGGCCGGGAGCCTGGCCGCAGGAGTGGACCTCGGAGCTGCTGGAGCTCATCACCGTGCTCGCGCTGCTCGGGCAGCTGGAGGAGGCGCGGGCGGAGCTGGGCAAGGAGGTCGCGCGCACGGAGCTGGGTGATCCGGGGCTTGCGCCGGTGCCCGGGCCGGCCCGGCGGCCGGCGTCGGTGCTCGATCATCACGAGGAGGGTCCGGAGGGACAGTTCGCGCTGCTCTAGGGGGTGCGTACCCCCGCCGTCCGCGGGTGCCCCGAGGGTGACAAACGTGGTACGTACACGGTAGTACGGCTCCCATGAGCCAACCGCTGCCCCTGGACGGCGTCACGGTCGTCGCCGTCGAACAGGCCGTCTCGGCGCCCTTCGCCACGCGCCAGCTCGCCGACCTCGGCGCGCGCGTCATCAAGATCGAGCGCCCGGACGGCGGCGACTTCGCCCGCGGCTACGACACCGCCGCCCAGGGGCTGGCCTCGCACTTCGTCTGGTGCAACCGCGGCAAGGAGTCGCTCGCCGTCGATCTCAAGGACCCGCGGGGCGTCGGGCTGGTGCGCCGGCTGATCGCGGACGCGGACGTGTTCGTACAGAACCTGGCGCAAGGGGCCGCGCAGCGGCTCGGGCTGGATGCGGCCACGCTGTGCGCCGCGCATCCGCGGCTGGTCGCCGTGGACATCTCCGGGTACGGGGCGGACGGACCGTACGCCCACAAGCGGGCCTACGACATGCTCGTCCAGTGCGAGGCGGGGCTCGTGTCGGTGACCGGGACCGCCGAGCACCCCGTGAAGGCCGGGATCCCGGCCGCCGACATCGCGGCCGCGATGTACGCCTTCTCGGGTGTGCTCGCGGCTCTGCTGCGACGGGCGACGACCGGACGGGGCGGGGTCGTGGAGATCTCGATGCTGGAGTCGCTCGCGGAGTGGATGGGGCATCCGCTGCACCACGGGATGCACGGAGGCGAGGCACCGGCGCGCACCGGCGTGGCGCACGCCGTCATCTCGCCGTACGACGCCTATCCGACGGCCGACGGCGGACAGGTGCTCCTGTCGGTGCAGAACGACCGCGAGTGGCGGCGGCTCGCGGAGTCGGTGCTGGAGCGCCCGGAGCTCGCGGACGATCCGGCGTTCGCCACGAACCAGGCGCGTACCGCGAACCGGGAGAAGACCGACGCGGTCGTCGCCGAGGCGCTCGCGCGCCTGGACGCGTCGGGGGCCGTCGCCCGGCTGGATGCGGCGGGCATCGCCTGCGCCCGCCTCAACACGATCGCGGACCTGGCCGACCACCCTCAGCTGACGGCCCGCTCCCGCTGGCGGGAGGTCGCATCGCCCACGGGTCCGCTGCGGGCCCTGCTGCCCCCGATCACGCTGCCGGGCGGTCCGGACCCGCGGATGGGCGCGATCCCCGCGCTGGGCGAGCACACCGACGCGCTGATGCGGGAGGCGGGCCTGACGCCGGAGGAGATCACGGAGCTGCGCGGGGACGGAGTGGTGGCGTGAGCGACCCCTCGGCCGGGCAGGGCGGCTGATCGGCCGCACGGGCGCTCCCGGCCTCCACAGCCGTACGGGCGCCTTCGGTATCCACGGCATCCACGGATCCTCGACAGGATGCCCTTTGTAGCCTGTTTTGTTCGTGCCCTTCGACACAGTCGGACGTTCACCCGTACGGCTGACACGAGGCCTGGAGCGTCACCCGCTCCGGGCCTTTGACCTGTGACGATGCCGGGCGGGGGCCCACGAGAGCGACGAAACCCCTACAGCCCCCGAGACCAGGCACAACAGGCGAGTCGAGTGAACGCTGGATAAACTCCCCGTTTGCCGTGCGCGCAACAAGAATGCGGAGCGCGATCGCCCTACAGACGGAGAGTGAGACGCGTATGAACGAGACCACGTGCATAGGGCCGGCCGGCGACCGGTGCGCTGGATGACCGTCGCCCCGGACACCCCGGTCCTCCTCGACCCGCTCCTCGACGACACGCCCGCACCTGCACCGGCGCTCTTCGCCGCCGGGGGCGCACCGGCCGAGCGTACGCTCCTCGACATCCTCGACGAGACCGCGCGCCGGCACCCTGACGCGCAGGCCGTGGACGACGGCGTGGCGCCCCTCACGTACCGGGCCCTCCTCGACGAGGTCGAGACGCTGCGGCTGCGGCTCGCCGGGGCCGGGATCGGCACCGGCGACCGGGTCGGGGTACGGGTGCCGTCCGGGACCGCCGATCTGTACGTCTCCGTCCTCGCCGTGCTCGCGGCCGGCGCGGCGTACGTCCCCGTCGACGCCGAGGACCCCGACGAGCGCGCGGAGCTCGTCTTCGAGGAGGCCGCGGTCAGCGCCGTGATCGGCACGGGCCGCCGGATCCTCCCGATCGGCACGGCGTCCGGCGTCACCGGGCACCGCCCCGGCCCGGACGACGACGCCTGGATCATCTTCACGTCCGGCTCCACCGGTAGGCCCAAGGGCGTCGCCGTCACCCACCGCAGCGCGGCCGCCTTCGTCGACGCCGAGGCGCGGCTCTTCCTGGCGGACGCCCCGCTCGGCCCGGGCGACCGTGTGCTCGCCGGGCTCTCCGTCGCCTTCGACGCCTCCTGCGAGGAGATGTGGCTGGCCTGGCGGCACGGCGCATGCCTGGTGCCCGCCCCCCGCTCCCTCGTACGCACCGGCCTCGACCTCGGCCCCTGGCTCGTCGAGCAGCGCATCACCGTCGTCTCGACGGTCCCCACACTCGCCGCGCTCTGGCCGGCCGACGCGCTCGACGACGTACGCCTGCTGATCTTCGGGGGCGAGGCATGCCCGCCCGAGTTGGCCGAGCGCATGGCCGTCCCGGGCCGCGAGGTCTGGAACACCTACGGCCCCACCGAGGCCACCGTCGTCGCCTGCGCGGCCCCGCTGACCGGCTCGGGGCCGGTACGCATCGGCCTGCCCCTGGACGGCTGGGAGCTCGCGGTCGTGGACGCCGGCGGCGAGCTCGTCGCCATGGGCGGGACCGGCGAGCTCGTCATCGGCGGCGTCGGCCTCGCCCGCTACCTGGACGCGGCCAAGGACGCCGAGAAGTACGGCCCGCTGCCCGCCCTGGGCTGGGACCGCGCCTACCGCAGCGGCGACCTCGTCCGGGCCGAGCCGGAGGGCCTGCTCTTCGTCGGCCGTGCCGACGAACAGATCAAGCTCGGCGGCCGCCGCATCGAACTCGGCGAGATCGACGCCGCCCTCCAGGCCCTCCCTGGCGTCGCCGGCGCCGCCGCAGCGGTCCGCACGACCGCGGCGGGCCACCAGCTCCTGGTCGGCTACGTGGTCCCCAGCCGCGGCACGGCCGACGCGGACACCGACGGGCTCGGTGCGACCTCCACCGCCGGCGCCCTCCACGACGCCTCCGCGGTCGGCGCGGTCCCCGACGCCGAGGACGCGTCCGTCCCGGATGTCGACGGCGTGGGTGAGTTCGACGTCGTCGATGCGGTGGCGCGGCTGCGCAAGGAGCTTCCCGCCGCCCTGGTGCCGCTCATCGCCGTCGTGGACGATCTGCCGACCCGGACCTCCGGGAAGGTGGACCGGGATGCGCTGCCGTGGCCGCTGCCGAGTGCTGCCCCGGAGGTCGCCGACGGAGCGGGCCCGTTCAGCGAGGCCGAGGCGTGGCTCGCCGAGCAGTGGGGTGAGCTGCTCGGTGTGCCCGTCGCCGGGGTCGATGCCGACTTCTTCGCGAGCGGTGGTGGCAGTCTCGCCGCCGCGCAGCTCGTGTCGCGTATCCGGGAGCGGTACGGCACCGGGTCCGTCGGTGACGTCTACCAGAACCCGACGCTCGGAGCGCTCGCACGGACGTTGGAGGAGGCCTCCGGCAGGGACGCGAAGGTCCGAGCCGTGCGGCCTGTGGCGCGGTGGGCCGGGACCGTGCAGGTGCTGCTCATGCTGCCGCTGCTCGGCGTCGCCGGGCTGCGCTGGGGCGTGGTCGCCGCCGCCGTCAACAACGTCCTCGGGCTGCCGTGGGCGCCCACCGTGTCCTGGTGGTGGGTGGCGCTCGGCTGGCTGCTCGTCGGCAGCCCGCCCGGGCGGATCGTGGTCGCGGCGGGCGGAGCGCGGCTGCTGCTGCGCGGCGTGCGCCCCGGCACGTACCGGCGGGGCGGTCGCACCCACCTCCGGCTGTGGACCGCCGAGCGGCTCGCCGAGCTGAGCGGTGCGACCGGCCTGGCCGGCGTGTGGCTCACGTACTACGCGCGGGCGCTCGGCGTCCGCATCGCCGAGGACGTCGATCTGCACGCCCTGCCGCCCGTCACCGGACTGCTGCGGCTCGGCAAGGGCGCCGCCGTCGAACCGGAGGTCGATCTGTCCGGGCACTGGCTGGACGGCGACCGGCTGCGGGTCGGCTCCATCCGGATCGGGGCGGGTGCCACGGTCGGCGCCCGCAGCACACTGTTCCCGGGCGCGCGCATCGGCAAGCGGGCCGAGGTCGCCGCCGGCTCCGGCGTGACCGGAACCGTCCCGGCGGGCGAGCGCTGGGCGGGCGTGCCGGCGTCCCGCAAGGGCAAGGCCAACCGTCGCACCCCCGAACACCGGCCGGTGCGCCGGCGCCGCTGGACGGCCGTCTACTCCCTCACGTCCCTCGGCCTGACGCTGCTGCCCGCCCTCGCGGCGGTCCCCGGACTGCTGGTCATCGGCGTCTTCGTGCGCGGGCGTACCGCCGTCGGCGAGGCGCTGGCGGCCGCGCTGGCCGCCGTCCCGCTCGCGACGGTCGCCGCCATGATCACGTACGCGCTGCTGATCCTCGCCGGGGTACGCGCACTCGGCGTCGGCCTGCGCGAGGGCTACCACCCGGTCCACGGCCGGATCGCCTGGCAGGCGTGGGCCACCGAGCGGCTGATGGACATGGCGCGGGTGCATCTGTTCCCGCTGTACGCCAGCCTGTTCACGCCCGTGTGGCTGCGGGCGCTCGGCATGAAAGTGGGCCGCGGCGTCGAGGCGTCGACGGTCCTGGCTCTGCCGGCGATGACCGCGGTCGGCGACGGCGCGTTCCTCGCCGACGACACGATGGTCGCGAGCTACGAGCTCGGCGGCGGCTGGCTGCACATCGCCGAGGCACGCGTCGGCAAGCGCGCCTTCCTCGGCAACTCCGGGATGACGGCCGCGGGCCGCCGGGTGCCGAAGCGGGGCCTCGTGGGCGTGCTGTCCGCGACTCCGAAGCGGGCGAAGCCGGGCTCGTCCTGGCTCGGCATGCCGCCGATGAAGCTGCCCCGGGCGGCCGAGGAGGGCGACCAGAGCCGCACCTTCGCCCCGCCCACGCGGCTGAGGTGGGCCCGGGCGTGCGTCGAGCTGTTCCGGGTCGTGCCGGTCATGTGCGGCGTGGCGCTCGCCGTGCTCGCGTTCATGGCCTTCGATCTGCTGGCCGGGCGTTTCGGCTTCGCGGTCGCCGTGCTGAGCGGTGGCGTGGTGCTGGCGGTCGCGGGCCTGGTGGCGTGTCTGGTGGCGATCGCCATGAAGTGGCTGCTGGTCGGCCGGTTCCGGACGGTCGAGCATCCGCTGTGGTCGTCGTTCGTGTGGCGCAACGAGCTCGCCGACACGTTCGTGGAGGTGCTCGCCGTGCCGTGGCTGGTCGGCGCGACCGTCGGCACGCCCCTGATGAACCTGTGGCTGCGGGGCCTCGGCGCCCGCATCGGCCGCGGCGCCTGGTGCGAGACGTACTGGCTGCCGGAGGCCGACCTCGTCACCGTCGGCAGCGGCGCCAGCGTGAACCGGGGCTGTGTCGTGCAGACCCACCTCTTCCACGACCGGATCATGCGCATGGACAATGTGGTCCTCGGAGCGGGTGCGACGCTCGGTCCGCACGGCATCGCGCTGCCCGGCGCGGTGATCGGCGACCGCGCGGCGGTCGGTCCGGCTTCGCTGGTGATGCGCGGGGAGAGCGTTCCCGCGGACACTCGCTGGCTGGGCAACCCGATCGCGGCATGGAAGCAGTGACGACGGGCGCGGCCCGCGACGAGGCAGTGAGCACAGGAGCGGCGAGTGCCGGTGCGGCGAGCACCGGCACAACCGCTCAGCAGGAGCGCGACAGCGCAGCACAGGGCATGATCAAAGGACGCACCACCGTGACGGATTCGTACCTGCCGCAATACGGCGACAGCGGCTACCGGACGACCGAGTACGACCTGGAGCTGGACTACCGTCCGCACACCGGCCGGCTCGCCGGCCGGGCCAGGATCAGCGGCGTCGCCGAGCGCGCGCTGCCCGAGGTCGTCCTCGACCTCGGGCAGTTCCGCCTCACCAAGGTTCTGGTCGACGGCGGCCGCCCGGCCCGGTACACGCATCGCGCCGACAAGCTGCGGGTACGTCCGGCACGGCCGCTGCGCGCCGGAGCCGCTTTCACCGTGGAGGTGCGCTACACCGGCGTCCCGCATCCCGTCCACACCCGCTACTGGGGCGACCTGGGCTGGGAGCACCTGGAGGACGGCGCGCTGGTGGCCTCGCAGCCGAGCGGCGCACGGTCCTGGTTCCCGTGCAACGACCGCCCCGACGACAAGGCGCCCTACCGGATCGCGGTGACCGCCCCGTCGCCGTACACGGTGGTCGCGAACGGCATGCTCACCTCCCGTACGATCAGCGCCTCGACCACCACCTGGGTGTACGAGCAGCCGGCGCCGATGGCGAGCTATCTCGCGACCGTCCAGATCGGGCCGTACGACCTGGTCGAGGTGGAGCACGCGGGTGCCGTCCCGCAGCCGGCCGCAGTGCCGCGCGCGCTGATCGGCCTTTTCGAGCGCGACTTCGCCCGGCAGCCGCAGATGATGACCGTGTTCACGGACCTCTTCGGCCCGTACCCCTTCGACGACTACGCGGTGGTGGTCGTCGACGAGGAGCTCGAGGTGCCCGTCGAGGCCCAGGGCCTCTCGATCTTCGGCGCCAACCATGTCGACGGGCGGCGCGGCAGCGAGCGCCTGGTCGCGCACGAGCTGGCCCACCAGTGGTTCGGCAACAGTCTGACCGTCGCCGACTGGCGGCACATCTGGCTCAACGAGGGCTTCGCCAAGTACGCCGAGTGGCTGTGGTCCGAGATGTCGGGCGGCCCGTCGGCGTCGGCCATGGCGGCGAAGTCCCGGGCGCGGCTCGCGCTGATGCGGCAGGACGTCAGGATCGGCGATCCGGGACTGCGGCGGCTGTTCGACGACCGGGTCTACGAGCGGGGTGCGCTCACCCTGCACGCGCTGCGCACGGAGATCGGGCACGCGGCCTTCGTGGGGCTGCTGCGCGAGTGGACGGCGACGCATCGGCACGGCGTGGTGACGACGGAGGAGTTCATCGCCCTCGCCCGCCGGCACTCGGCGCGACCGCTGGACAAGCTGTTCACGATGTGGCTGTACGAGACGAAGCTGCCGGCCCTGCCGCAGCAGCGCCGCTGACACGTGCGTCCGGGGCCGACCGGGTGTCGCGCACGTGGGGCCTGGGTGAGAGGGGGTCGGGCCCCCGCCGGCGGGGATTCACCCGGCAGGGGCTCACAAACGGGCGTGCGGAGAAGACCGGTGTGGAAGGAATGAGGGGCGTGTCGGGGTGGTCGGACCGTGCAGGCCGGGCGAAGCGCAGGGGACGGGTGCGCGTGAACGGTCACGCGAGCCCGGCACCGCCGGCCGGCCACCCCGCCTGGCTACTGGCCGCGGCTGCCGAACAGTGAGCGCCGCAACCTGCGCAGCGGCGCGAAGAGCGAGACGCGCGCGCTCTTGCTCCTGTGGGTGTGCGCCACGTCACGCGTCGTGAGCTCGCGCATCAGCGACGTCGCCTCTGCCGCCTCGCCCTGCGGCACGGCGGGGCCGCCCAGCACCGAGAGATGGCGGTCGAGACGCGAGCTGGTCGCACTGCTCCCGCATGTGATCGCAGGCACTCGCGGCCTGCTGCGCACCGTTATCTGTTCCATGTCACTCCCCACCCGTTCGAGGGCACCCGGCCCGGGCAGGTTAACCCTATCGCCCCGCGACGACACTCGTGTATCCCGGCCGCAGGATTCACCACACTCGTACGGGTGTTGACGAACACTCTACGAATCCATCTGATTCCAGGGCGAGTTGGACAGTCGACGAACAGCGACCAATCCTCCGGCCCTCTGTCTCCGAATGCAGGTCACCAGGCACTTCCGAATACCTCGCTCAGGAACAGGACGGATGCGATGACCACTGTGAACAGGAGCGCACGGGGGCGCAAAAGTCTCGCCGCGCTCGTCTGCGGTGCGCTGGCCGCCGGGGGGCTCGCGGCCGCCGGCGTCACCACCTCCCTCGCGCCGGGGGCGGCGAACGCCTCCAGCCACCGTGAGGCGCCGCTGATCTCGGGCCAGCCGCAGTACGACAACACCGACGTGTACGCCTTCGTGAGCCCGGACAAGCCGGACACGACGACGATCGTCGCCAACTGGCTGCCGTTCGAGGAGCCCGCGGGCGGGCCGAACTTCTACCGCTTCGCCAAGGACGCCCGCTACGACATCCACATCGACTCCGACGGTGACGCGCAGGGCGATCTGCTCTACCGCTGGACGTTCAAGGACCACGTACGGAACGGCGACACGTTCCTGCACAACACCGGCCCGGTGACCAGCCTCGACGACCCGGACCTCAACATCACACAGACGTACGACATCGAACTGCTGCGGCTGCGGAACCAGCATGTGATCTCCACCACGAAGATCGCCGACGATGTGCCGGTCGCCCCCTCCAACGTGGGCAAAGCCTCCATGCCGGACTATGCGAAGCTGCGCGAGCAGGCGATCCGTCAGCTGCCCGACGGCAGCACGGCGTTCGCCGGGCAGGCCGACGACCCGTTCTTCCTCGATCTGCGCGTCTTCGACCTGCTCTACGGAGGCGATCTGTCGGAGGTCGGCCGGGACACGCTCAAGGGCTACAACGTCAACACCATCGCCCTCCAGGTGCCGTCGGACCACATCAGGCAGTCGGTCGGGCAGCCGGTGATCGGTATCTGGTCGACCACGCACCGCAGGAACGCGAGCGGCCACTGGACCCAGGTCTCACGGCTCGGGATGCCGCTCGTGAACGAGGTCGTCGTTCCCCTCAAGGCGAAGGACCGCTTCAACGCGTCGTCGCCGTGGAACGACGCGGACTTCCTGCCGTTCGTCACCAAGCCCGAGCTGCCGAAGCTCATCGAGGCCATCTACAAGATCGACGCTCCGCAGGAGCCGCGGAACGACCTCGTGTCCGTGTTCCTCACCGGTGTGAAGGACCTCAACCAGCCGCCGAACGTCCGGCCCGCCGAGGCGTTGCGCCTGAACACCGCGATCCCGCCCTCCTCCGAGCCCAAGCGCCTCGGTGTGCTGGACGGGGACAACGCGGGCTTCCCGAACGGGCGGCGGCTCACCGACGACGTCATCGACATCTCGCTGCAGGTCGTCGAGGGCGAACTGCTCGGCCAGAAGAACGACTTGGGCGACGCGGTGGACGCCAACGACCAGCCCTTCGGCGACGCCTTCCCGTATGTCGCGCTGCCGACATCGGGCTCGAACGGCCCGCTCGCCCAGGGGCAGGGGCAGGACGGCGGCAACCGGAGCCAGCTGGAAGGCGGCTCGGCCGAACTGACGTCGTCGGCCGGCGACAACGGCACCCTGGTCGCCACCTCGCTGGTGGCCGCGGGCGCAGGGATCGTGCTCGTGGGCCTCGGTCTGGCGTGGTGGCGCATGCGGCGGCGCGGCGGGGCGGTGCTGTGATGCCCGTCGCGGGCTTGCGGAAGTGGCGGCTCGCGGCCGCGGTGGCGGGGCTGGCCCTGGCGCTGACGGCCGCGGGAGCAGTCGTGGGGGGGGCGGGCGGAAGCCCCCCCGCCCCCGCGGGGGGGGCCGCGGTTTGAGGGGGGGGGTGTTTTGTTGGTTTGGGGACCTGGGGTTTTTTGCGCGCGTGTGTACGTG